>NZ_MOMO01000241.1:0-37865 GCF_009933855.1 Pseudomonas sp. SG-MS2
AACTCGATCGTGATGAGGGCGGTCATCCATGAAATGGAAGTTGCGCATGCGCTGCTGGAATCAGCGCTGATGCAGCTGCACAGGCAAGCGGATTCGCCCACGGAGCCACAGACCGTGCACTAGGGCCGAGCTACGAAAAATCCGGGAGTGCCGCAAAGGTCGGCCTGGCGCTCTGATCCGATCCGGCAGGCCCCGTCGCTAGCGGCGAAAGGGCCCGGCCATGCGCACGGCGATGCTTTGAGGTTTAACTCGGGCACAACGAAAAAGCCCCTGAAAACTTATCGTTTTCAGGGGCTTTATCTACCACATGTATGGCGGAGAGATAGGGATTTGAACCCTAGGTACTGTTGCCAGTACAACGGATTTCGAATCCGTCCCGTTCGACCACTCCGGCATCTCTCCAATGCCGCGCATCATACCAGCGAATTCTGAAAACGCAAACCTTTATTTTCAAAAAAACCGCGTGGTATCAGGCGCTTGCGTGAATGCGCCGCTTACAGCGGCACGCCCAGGCGCTTGGCAACTTCTTCGTAGGCTTCGATCACATCGCCCAGGCCCTGGCGGAAGCGGTCCTTGTCCATCTTCTTGCGGGTTTCTTTGTCCCACAGGCGGCAGCCGTCCGGGCTGAACTCGTCACCCAGGACGATCTGGCCGTGGAATACACCGAACTCCAGCTTGAAGTCGACCAGCAGCAGGCCGGCGTCATCGAACAGCTTGTTCAGCACTTCGTTGACCTTCAGCGACAGCTTCTTCATCTCTGCCAACTGCTCGGCGGTGCCCCAGCCGAAAGCGACAACGTGGGATTCGTTGATGAACGGGTCGCCCTTCTCGTCGTTCTTCAGGAACAGTTCGAAGGTGGACGGCTCGAGCTTGATGCCCTCCTCCACGCCCAGGCGCTTGACCAGGCTGCCGGCGGCATAGTTACGCACTACGCACTCGACCGGGATCATCTCCAGCTTCTTGACCAGGCACTCGTTGTCGCCCAGCAGCTTGTCGAACTGGGTCGGCACGCCGGCTTCTTCGAGCTTCTGCATGATGAAGGCATTGAACTTGTTGTTCACCATGCCTTTGCGGTCCAGTTGTTCGATGCGCTTGCCGTCGAACGCCGAGGTGTCGTTACGGAACAGCAGGATCAAGCGGTCGGCGTCGTCGGTCTTGTAAACCGATTTGGCCTTGCCGCGGTAGAGTTCTTCGCGTTTTTCCATGATTGGGCTCCGCTTGCTTGAGTGGTTGGGCTAGGCGATTTCGCGCCAGTCGAGCCCGTGTTCCTGATTCGCCACCTGGAGCCAGTCCGGGTCGCACCCAAGGGTGTCGACGAAGCACTGGCGGGCCAGATGTGGCAGGTTGTTCTTGCTGCTGAGGTGGGCCAGCACCAGGTGCTGCAGGTTGCTCCACCCCAACTCGTCCACCAGGCGCGCGGCCTGGTGGTTGTTCAAATGTCCTTGCATGCCGCCGACCCGCTGCTTGAGGAAGTACGGGTAGTGCCCGCGGGCCAGCATGTCGCGGCAATGATTGGCCTCGATCAGCAGTGCATCCAGGCCCTGATAGCGCTCAAGCAACAGCGCGTCGTACGAACCCAGGTCAGTGAGCATGCCAAAGCGCCGGCGACCGTCGCTGATGACGTACTGCAGCGGCTCGTAGGCGTCGTGCTCGACCCGCGCCGCACTCACTTGCAGGCAGCCGATACTCAGGCTGTCGCCACAGGCAAGAAAACCGGCCGCCTCCACCGGCTTGCGCATGCCGCGCAATGTGCCTTGGCTGAGGTAGACCGGTACATTGTAGCGCCGCGACAGCAACCCCACCCCATGCACATGGTCGGCATGTTCGTGGGTCACCAGCACGGCGCTCAGTTGTGCAGCCTGCACCCCGAGCAGCGCCAGGCGCCGCTCGGTTTCACGCAGGGAAAAACCGCAATCGACCAGGATGAACGTGTCACCACTGGCGATCAGCGTGCCATTTCCCTGGCTGCCGCTTCCCAGTACCGCGAAGCGCACTTAACCCAGGTGGTCCTGAATGGCGCTCAGCACGCGGCGAGCGACATCGGCCGGGGCCACGGTGTTGATGTTCTTCTCGACGGTAACCTGCACGCTTTCGCCAACCTTGCTCAGGCGCACCTGGTAACGCTCGGCGCGGGCTTCAAGCTCTTCCTTGGTTGGCTCGCTGCCAAACATGCGGCTGAAGAAGCCAGGCTGGTTCTGCTTGTCGTCAGGCTTCTCAGACAGGTTGATGTAGTACAGGCCCAGGCTGCGGTTGATGTCTTCCACACGCCATTCGCCACCCTGCTCCAGGGCACGGCCCACGCCGGACCAGGCACGGTCCAGGTCGGCGCCGAGGAACAGCACGGGGTTACCGCTGCCGTCTTCGCTCAGGCTGACGCGGCTCGGCGCATCGAAGTCGCGCGCAGCCAGCAAGGACACCGAACCGCCCTTCTCGGCGCTGCGGTTCATGCTGGCGAGCATTTCGTCGACCAGCAGCGCATCGGCGGCCGTGTTGCTGGACGCGGACGGGAACGCAGGCTCGGCGGTGCTGCCAGCCGGGCGCTCGACACTGACCACATACACCTCGGAGGTGTTGCGTTGTACGCCAGGCTCCATGCGCACACGCACGCGCACTTCGCTGTCACCATTGCTGGCGGTGCTCGCCAGGCGCTGGCCGAGCGATGCCGACAGCTCGTCAAAACGCTGCCAGGTGGTGGTGAACTCGCCCGTCTGCGGGCGCTCTTCGGCAATACGGAAGCCGTTGTCTTCGAAGAACTGATGCGCTACCGGCCAGACTTCGGCCGGCGAACGCTGGGCCAGCACCCAACGGCTGCTGCCGCTGCGCTGCAGGCTGAAATCGCTGACGTCGGCGCCAGCCGACAGCGGTTGCGGACGCGGCACTTCGAACTCGCCCTTGGCGGTATCGTCGGCGACGTTGCGCGGGATCGGCAGCAGCGGGTCAAGGCGCTTGACGTTGCTGGCGTCCTGCGGGAGCTGCATCGGTGCAGTCGGGTGCGCCTGCAGGTAATCGCTGCCGCGGTCGCGGAAATAGCCATCCTCGCCCCACAGCCAGCCACACCCACTGGTGCTGGAAATGATCAGGGCGAGCGCGGAAAGACCAGCCAGTCGCTTCATGCGGTGTACTTCCTCGATTAAACCAGTACGCCGGACTGGCGCAAGGCAGTACGGACTTTTTCGTGACAGCCTTCGCTCAGCCAGGTCAGTGGCAGGCGAATGCCTTTTTGCATCAGGCCCATTTCGACGAGCGCGTATTTCACCGGAATCGGGTTGGCTTCGCAGAACAGGTCTTTGTGCAGCGGCATGAGTTTTTCGTTGATTGCGCGGGCCTTCTCGGCGTTGCCCTCAAGGGCGGCCTCGCACAGGTCGGCCATTTCGCGCGGGGCGACGTTGGCGGTGACCGAAATGTTGCCTTTGCCACCCAGCAGGATCAGCTCGACGGCAGTCGGGTCGTCGCCGGACATGACGATGAAGTCCTTGCTGACGCCATCGAGGATGGCCTTGGCACGGGCCAGGTCGCCGGTGGCTTCCTTGATGCCGATGATGTTGGGCACGGTAGACAGGCGGATCACGGTCTCGGCCTGCATGTCGCAGGAGGTGCGGCCGGGTACGTTGTAGAGGATCTGCGGGATGTCGACGGCTTCGGCGATGTGCTTGAAGTGCAGGTACAGGCCTTCCTGGGTCGGCTTGTTGTAGTACGGCACCACCAGCAGGCAGGCGTCGGCGCCGGCGTCCTTGGCGTTCTGGGTCAGGTGCACGGCTTCGGACGTGGAGTTGGCACCGGTGCCGGCGATGACCGGAATGCGGCCAGCGACCCGCTTGACCACGAATTCGATGACCTCGATGTGTTCTTCGACGCTCAGGGTGGCCGACTCGCCGGTGGTGCCGACGGCGACGATCGCATGGGTGCCGTTTTCCAGGTGGAAGTCTACAAGTTTGCCGAGGCTGCCCCAATCAAGACGCCCTTGTGCATCCATGGGTGTGACCAATGCCACCATACTGCCCGCAATCATGTAACTGCTCCTGCCGGAAAAAGAGAGCGGTAATGGTACTGGGGGCATCGGCCTTGCACAAGCGAAGCAGGCGGGTGGAGCATTCCCCTCGGCGCCTTATTTCGCTACCCTTGATCCTTTGATCGGTGCAGCGCGGCCCGCCGGGCCGTCGACCTTGCTCCCCGGCCAGCGTCCACGTCCTCGCATGCGAGCCCCGGGCCCTGCCGACAGGAGGCTTTCGCCCGTCCTGTGCCGACCGCTCATCGCTTTAGGAATGCTGCATGTCCACCCCCACCGTCCGCGAACAATTCCTTGTCATCAGTGCCCTGGGCCCCAACCCCATGGAGCTGGCCAACGTCCTCAGCCGCGCTGCCTTCGAGAACCGCTGCGCGGTCGTCACCTCGCGCCTGAGCCGCCATGGCGAGACCAGCGCCCTGGTATTGCAGGTCGGTGGCAGCTGGGACGCCCTGGCGCGCCTGGAGTCCACCCTCCCCGGCCTGGGCAAGAAGCACGGCCTGACCCTCGACGTGGTGCGCAGCGCCGACCAGGAAGTGCGCCCGCAGGCCCTGCCTTATGTGGCCTATGTCAGTGCGGCCTACCGCCCGGACATCATCAACGAGCTGTGCCAGTTCTTCCTCGACCACCGTGTCGAGCTCGAAGCCATGACCTGCGACACCTACCTGGCACCGCAGACCGGCAGCAGCATGCTCAACGCCCAGTTCACCGTGATCCTGCCGGCCGGCACCCAGATCAGCTGGCTGCGCGACCAGTTCCTCGACTTTGCCGACGCCCTCAACCTGGACGCGCTGATCGAGCCTTGGCGCCCACAGAACCCCGTTTAAGGAATGCATCCATGGCAGTAGCACTCGACCAACCCGTCGCCGATTTCCAGGCCCAGGCCACCGGCGGCCAGACCGTCAGCCTGGCCGAGCTCAAGGGCCGTCAGGTAGTGGTGTACTTCTACCCCAAGGACAGCACCCCAGGCTGCACCACCGAAGGCCAGGGCTTCCGCGACCAGCATGCAGCGTTCGAAGCGGCCAACACCGTGGTGTTCGGTGTGTCGCGCGACGGCATCAAGTCGCATGAGAACTTCAAGGCCAAGCAGGGCTTTCCGTTCGAGCTGATCAGCGACAAGGACGAGGCCCTGTGCCAGCTGTTCGATGTGATCAAGCTGAAGAAGCTGTATGGCAAGGAGTACATGGGCGTGGACCGCAGCACCTTCCTGATCGACAAGGACGGTGTGCTGCGCCAGGAATGGCGTGGCGTGAAGGTGCCGGGCCATGTGGATGCCGTACTCGCGGCGGCCCAGGCGCTGAACAAGGCTTGAGATTGACTGGGGCTGCTGCGCAGCCCTTTCGCGGCACAAGGCCGCTCCTGCAGGGGATTTGCGTTCGTCTGTAGGAGCGGCCTTGTGTCGCGAAAGGGCCGCAAAGCGGCCCCATGCATCACAACATCGGCGCCACAGCAGGTTCCTGCCGCGGCCAGGCATCGAGCACTGCCTTGATCAGCGTCGCCAGCGGGATTGCGAAGAAGATCCCCCAAAAGCCCCACAACCCGCCAAACAACAACACCGCGCAGATGATCGCCACCGGGTGCAGGCTCACCGCCTCTGAGAACAGCAGCGGCACCAGCACGTTGCCATCGAGCGCCTGAATGATGGCGTACACCGTCATCAGGTAGATGAACTGATCACCCCAGCCCCATTGGAACAGCGCGATCAGCGTCACCGGCACAGTCACCACCACCGCCCCTACATACGGCACCACCACCGACAGGCCTACCAGCAGCGCCAGCAGCGCGGCGTAATTGAGCCCCAGGCTGATGAACGCGATGTACGTGGCAATACCGCAGATCAGGATCTCGATGCCCTTGCCGCGGATGTAGTTGGCGATCTGCCGGTTCATCTCAGTGCCTACCCGGTTCAGCAAGGTCCGCTGGCGCGGCAGGTAGCCACTGACCCAACGGCCGATCTGCTCACGGTCCTTGAGAAAGAAGAACACCAAAATCGGCACCAGCACCAGGTAGATCATGGCACTGACCAGCAGCGGCAGGCTCGACAGCGAGAAGGTCAGTGCCCATTGGCCGAACTTGCCGATCTCGCCGCGCACCGACTCGATGGCATGCAGCACCTGCTCATCAGATACCAGATGCGGGTAGCGCTCGGGCAGCAGCAACAGCAGCGACTGCCATTTGCCGAGCATGCCCGGCAACTCGTTGAACAAGGTGATCAACTGGTGCCACAGCAACGGCACCAGCACCAGCAGGAACACCGCCAGCGCGCCCATGAACAGGGCGAACACCACCATCACCGCCAGCCGCGTCGGCACCCGAAGGCGCTCCAGGGCATTGACCAGCCCCTGCATCAGAAAAGCCAGCACCATGCCCGCCAGCACCGGCGCGAGCATGCCGCCCAAGGTAAGGACCGCGGTAAAGGCCAGAAACAGCAGGACCGCCAGCACCACCGCTTCCTCATCGGAGAAGTAGCGCTCTATCCAGTCGCGAAGCACTTTGAACATTGACGATCCTTGATTGGGGCTCAGGCCTTGCGCAGCCAGTAGGTATAGGTGCCGGCCTCGGCCATTTCATGCAGCAGCGTATGACCGGCCAGCTGGGCAAAAGTGCGGAAGTCGCGCTGTGAGCCTGCGTCGGTCGCAATCACCTTCAGCACCGCGCCACTGGCCAGACGGTTGAGCTCCATCTTCGCCTTGAGCAGAGGCAGGGGGCAGTTCAGCCCGCTGGCGTCGAGTTCGGCGTCGCAGGTCGGGGTGCTAGTCATCAGGGGTCTCCAAACGTGGGACAGACGTCTTTGGTAACAGGCTGGCTAGCATACCGCCACTGGTCGCCAACGTGTGAGCGGGCTACAGTAGGGGCTTTGACCCGACGCGAGCTTCGTGCATGAATCTACTGCGCCCTACCCTGTTGACGCTGGCCTGCCTGATGGCCCTTCCCGGCCATGCTAGCGACCTGCCTTCACTGGGCGACGCCAGTTCCGCGATCGTCTCGCCGCAGCAGGAGCACCAGCTCGGGCGCGCCTGGCTCAGCCTGCTACGCGGCCAGGTCAACCAGCTGAACGACCCGCAGCTCAAGGACTACGTCGAAACCACCGTGTACCGCCTGGCCGAAACCAGCCAGCTGCAGGACCGGCGCCTGGAATTCATCCTCATCGACAGCCGTGAGCTGAACGCCTTCGCCGCCCCCGGCGGCATCGTCGGCGTCAACGGCGGCCTGTTCCTCAACGCCCAGACCGAAGGCGAATACGCCTCGGTACTGGCCCACGAACTGGCGCACTTGTCGCAGCGCCACTTCGCCCGCGGCGTCGAGGCCCAGCAACGCATGCAACTGCCAATGATGGCGGCGCTGCTGGCCGGTATCGTACTGGCGGCAGGAGGCGCCGGCGATGCCGGCATCGGCATGATCGCCGGCACCCAGGCGGCGGCGATCCAGGAGCAGCGGCGCTTCTCGCGGCAGAACGAGCAGGAAGCCGACCGCGTCGGTATCCAGAACCTGGAAAAGGCCGGGTACGACCCGCGCAACATGCCGACCATGTTCGAGCGCCTGGCGCGCCAATACCGCTACGACGCCAAACCACCAGAATTCCTGCTGACTCACCCGGTGACCGAATCGCGTATCGCCGACACCCGCAACCGGGCCGAACAGGCCCCCCCGGGCGGCGTCGAGGACAGCCAGCGTTATCAATTGATCCGCGCCCGCGTGGCCCTCATCTACGAAGGCACGCCGGGCCTTGCGGCCAAACGCTTCCGTGCGCAGCTGGACGAAGACCCCAAGCTGGACGCCGCCCGCTATGGTCTTGCCCTGGCACAGATCAAAGGCGGCCAGCTCAACGAAGCGCGTGAGAACCTGAAGCCGTTGCTGGCCAAGGCGCCCAACGACATCACCTACAACCTGGCGCAGATCGACCTGGACATCACCAACAACCGCTTGGCCGATGCGCAGCAGCGGGCGGAGCGCATGCAAGGTTTGTATCCGGGCAACTACCCGCTCAAGCAGGTGCGTGCCGACCTGCTGATCAAGCAGAATAAGCCCGCCGAGGCCGAAAAGGTACTGAACGACCTGCTCAAGAACCGCCCGGATGACCCGGATGTTTGGTACGACATGGCCGAAGTGCGTGGTTTGTCGGGCAACACCATAGGCCTGCACCGGGCACGGGCAGAGTACTTTACCCTGGTGGGTGACTTCGACCAGGCGATCCAGCAGCTGGATTACGCCAAGCGTCGTGCCGGTAGCAACTTCCCGCTGGCGTCACAGATCGACCAGCGCCAGCGCGAGATCATGGAGCAGCGGCGCATGGTGCAGGAGATGATGGGGCGGTAAGGGGGCTGCTTTGCGGCCCAATCGCCGGCGAGCCGGCTCCTACAGGTTCTGCAGCGCTGCAGATATTGTGGGAGCCGGCTTGCCGGCGATTGGCCCTCAGGCGTTACCCGACAGCTTGAGCCGAGCAGCCTGGGTGAAGTCCAGCATGCGGTTCAAAGGCTTGATCGCCTTAGGCACCAGCGCCGGGTCAACGAAAATCTCGTTGCTGCCTTTGCGCAAGCAATCCAACACCCGCTCCAAGGTGTTCATGGCCATCCACGGGCAGTGCGCGCAGCTGCGGCAGGCCGCGCCGTTACCGGCGGTGGGGGCTTCGACGAATTCCTTGTCCGGGCACAGCTGCTGCATCTTGTAGAAGATGCCGCGGTCTGTGGCGACGATGAAGGTTTTGTTGGGCAGTGTCTGCGCGGCCTTGATCAGTTGGCTGGTGGAACCCACCGCATCGGCCAGGTCGATCACTGCCTCTGGCGACTCCGGGTGCACCAGGATCGCCGCATCCGGATACAGCGCCTTCATGTCCGCCAGCTGGCGCGACTTGAACTCTTCGTGGACGATGCAGGCACCGTCCCACAGCAGCATGTCGGCACCGGTCTGCTTCTGGATGTAACGGCCCAGGTGCTGGTCCGGGCCCCAGATGATGGTCTCGCCGTTGTCCATCAGGCTTTCGACGATCTCCAGCGCGCAGCTCGAGGTCACGACCCAGTCGGCACGCGCTTTAACGGCGGCAGAGGTATTGGCATACACCACCACGGTACGCTCGGGGTGCTGGTCGCAGAAGGCCGAGAACTCTTCGACCGGGCAACCGAGGTCGAGCGAGCAGGTAGCCTCCAGGGTCGGCATCAGCACGCGTTTTTCCGGGGTGAGGATCTTCGCGGTCTCGCCCATGAAGCGCACACCGGCGACGATTACCGTCTGGGCAGGGTGGTTCTTGCCGAAACGGGCCATTTCCAGCGAGTCGGACACGCAACCGCCGGTCTCTTCGGCAAGCGCCTGGATAACCGGGTCACAGTAGTAATGGGCAACCAGCACGGCATTCTGCGCCTTGAGCTCGGCAGCAATGGCCGCACGGTATTCGGCCTCCTGCTCGGCTGTCAGCGGGTTGGGCTGCTTGGCGTCGAGGTGGGCCTGAACCAACAGGCGTTCGGATATCTGGGTCATGATCGCTGGACCTGCAGGCGCGCATGCGCGTCAAATCGAGTGTATCACCCGGCCCTGACAGATCGGCTAAGGGCGCCGGACGGCAGGCAAGCCGCCACGGCCCTCTGCGGGCGCGGATTATTATCGGACGCCGAAGGCTACAGACAATCAAGGGATTTCTAAAGCGGTTTTTGTGTGGCCAGTACTGGCCTCATCGCCGGCAAGACAGTTGCCCCCACAGGTGTGCACAGGCCATGAGGCTGTAGTCATCCTGCAGAAGCCGGCTTGCCGGCGATGAGGCCGGTACAGGCTCAATCAATCAGCCCTGCGGCTGCATCGCCGCAAAGTGCGCCGCGAGGATCATGGCGAACTCTTCAACGGTCATCTTCTTGCCATTGAAGTCGACCATGCCATCGACGTAGTGCAGGCTAGCCACCACGTCATTGCCCTGCACGGTGGCCATGCCACTCTGCAGCGCCATCATCCCGACCATCTCACCCGCCTGACTGGATTGCATGGCAATCGCCTGGGCATCGGTCTGCCCTTCCAGCAACGCCTGCAAGGTCGCCAGGTCACCCATCATCGGTTTGGACAGCGACAGCTTGCTCTTCACCTGAGTGATCAGCTGCTTGCTCAACTGGTCAGGCGGCAGGTCGAAGGAGGTGGGGCTGGCGAAGTCCATCGACAGGTTGAACCGGCTCTCGCCATTGGCCGTCTTGAACGAAAGGTTCTCCACCGCCACCTGCGGCTTGGATGCCAACAGTTGCTTCAGGTCGCCCTGGAACTTGGCCTTCTCCTGTTCACCCATCTGGATTTGCGGCATCGGCTGGCCTGCAGCGGCGGCCTGCTCGAACTCCGGCAGATGGGCCTGGTACCACTGCGACAGCGACTGCAAGGCCGGGGCGTTGAGCGACTTGATGCTGACCGCCATCTGCCCGCTGCCGACTGCGCGGCCATCCCAGCTGATGTCCGCGACCTTGTAATCCACGCGGCCACCGACGGTATCGGGGCCATCGAGTGTTTGCAGGACGTGCTGCTCCAGGCCTTTGAGCAACAGTACCTGTTGCTTGGGCCCCAGTGTCGCCTTGGCTTCGGCCAGCAGCACATCGACGTTACCGACATAGATCGCGTCATGCTGGGTAGCGGCCAGGTTACCGCCGATTTTCAGGCCCTTGAGCTCGAACGTGGCCGGCGGGTGATCATCCCCGACCAGCTTCATTTCGAAGCGATCGGCAGCACCATGGAATTTCGACGCCTTGCCTTCACTGTCGCCACTGATCTGCAGCTGCATACCCGAAAAATCGAGGGTAGTGCCGTTGTCTTCGGCCAGCTTAACCGGCGCCAGGAAGATGCTGCCATCGACACTGCCGTCAAAGCCCAGGCTGGTTTGCGAGCTGACCGGGACCTTGTCGCCGGCGGCGGCGAACCAGGGCGCGGTGAAGTCGTCCTTGTCCAGCGCACTGTTGCTGGCTGCCAGCACCGGCATCAGCTTGAACGCCTTGACCCGCGACCAAGGGAACGGGCCGTGCTCGACCTGATCGGTTACACCCACATCGAAACTGATCGGCTCACCGTCAGACAGGTGAATGTCACGGACCTTGAGGCGATAGCGTGCGGTACTGGTGAAGAAGTGCTGCTCCAGCGAGGCCACTTCGATGGTCATGCTGCCGCCAACCCCGACAAGGGCCTTCTTCAACTGGGCATTGCCCTGATTGACGGCTTGCTCCAGCTGCGCAGGCAACTGCTTGCCGGTGTACCAGGCGCCAGCGGTGGTTACGACGGCAATGGCGATGGCCAGGCCGGAAAGGATGCCTACTGATTTCTTCATGAATAGAACCGATTGATGTCCATATTGGCGTGTTCGCAGCCATGAGCTGCGGGGGGAGCAGAATAGTATCACTCCCACCCCTTGGACGACGGTCGACACGCGGACGAAATGGGCAATCGAGACCTACCTGACGCTAGCGTGGGAAACTTCCCACTCGTTAAATTTTACGAACATCCGCATCGATCAAAACCGCAAAAAAGCGCGCAAAAACCGAACATTTCGGCTAATAAATCGATAAATATTTCAATTTAGTAACATCTTGTCATGTTTAACTTGACAGCCACCTACCCATCGTTTTTTATTTTCACCGCCTTGCCCAGCGCCACCCACGAAGAAGAACAGACGCGCCGTCATGATGCCTCACCGCCCCTGCCCGCACGCCCCACCTTCCTAGCCCAGGCTCTGCCAGCTCGCCCCCGGCGCATCGCCTGCGCCTACCTCTGCTCCGACAATAAAGGTGAACAACATGGAGCCCACCCGCTCGCCATTGCCGCATGCGCAATACAACCCGCCAGCCGTTCACGCCCAGCCGCAGGAGCCACGCCAGCATGCAGCCTGACCACAGCGCCACCGGCAACGGCCAACTCCGCAAAACCCTGCGCCTCTGGCACGTGATCATCATCGGCCTGGCTTACCTGACGCCGATGACCGTGTTCGACACTTTCGGCATTGTCTCGGGGATTACCGCAGGGCATGTGCCTAGCGCCTACATCCTGGCGCTGACCGGCATCCTGTTCACTGCCGTGAGCTACGGCACCCTGGTGCGCCGCTTCCCTCAATCGGGTTCGGCCTACACCTACACACAACGCGCCATCAACCCGCATGTGGGCTTTCTGGTCGGCTGGTCGTCGCTGCTCGATTACCTGCTGCTGCCGATGGTCAATGCCTTGTTGGCCAAGCTTTACCTGTCGGCCATGTTCCCCGAGGTGCCGGAGTGGATCTGGGTAGCAGGCTTCGTCACCCTGATCAGCCTGATCAACATGCGCAGCGTCAACCTGGTGGCACACTTCAACCTGCTGTTCGTGGCCGTGCAGGTAGCGATCATCGCCGTGTTCATCTACCTGTGCGTGCGTGGCCTGGACCAGGGTGAAGGCCTGGGTACCGCGTGGAGCCTGCTGCCGTTCGCCGACAGCCAGACCCAGTTCAGCGCCCTGGCGGCCGGTGCGACCATCCTGTGCTTCTCGTTCCTGGGCTTCGACGCCGTGACGTGCCTGTCCGAGGAAACTCGCGACCCGGCCAAGACCATCCCACGGGCGATCTTCCTGACCGCACTGATCGGCGGCCTGGTGTTCATTACCGTGTCGTACTTTATCCAGGCCTACTTCCCGACCATGGCACGCTTCCATGACCAGGAAGCGGCCCTGCCGGAAATTGCCCTGTACGTGGGTGGCAAGCTGTTCCAGTCGATCTTCATCGCCTGCACGGTGATCAACACCATCGCTTCGGGCCTGGCCTCGCAGACCAGCGTCTCGCGCCTGTTGTACGTGATGGGGCGTGACAAGGTGATCCCGGCCGGCATCTTTGCTCGCCTGCACCCACGCTATAAAACACCGGTGCTGAACATCGCAGTGGTCGGGCTGATTTCGCTGTCGGCAATCTTCTTCGATCTGGTTACCGCCACCTCGATCATCAACTTCGGAGCACTGGTGGCGTTCAGCTTCGTCAACCTGTCGGTGATCAACCACTGCTATGTGCGTGAAGGCAATCGCCAAGGGCTGGCGAACAAGCTCATGTACCTGGTACTGCCGACCATCGGTTTCTGCATCATCGTGTCGCTGTGGCTAGACCTTAACGAACACTCGCTGATGTTCGGCGGGGTATGGGCGCTACTTGGCCTGGTATACCTGGCCTGGCTGACCAAGGCCTTCACTGCCGCACCCCCGAACTACGTTGCCGAATGACACTTGCCCTCTACACCGCCCGCGCCTGAACGCGGGCGTTGTCCTTGCACGAAAAGGAAAGCTCTCATGCCGCTGCGTCGCCTTTCTATCCAGTGGAAGATCACCTTGCTCGCCGGCCTGTGCCTGCTGGCCATCGTCGCGCTACTGGTGGCCACCTCGCTGACCCAGGCACAGCGCAGTGCAGCCTTGGTCAGCCAGGCCAACAGTGAAATGCTCGACCACAGCGCGCGCCTGCGCCTGCAGGCCCTCGCCGAAACCCAGACCCTGCGCATTCAGCGCTACTTCATGGACGCCTACCAGTACGCCAACGGTTTTACCCGCCTGGTTCAGGTACTCAAAGCCCACGGTGGCAGCGACCTGCGCGCCGAACTGACCCACCAGGCACGCACCAGCCTGGCGGGCAACCCGGACCTGATCGGGCTTTATGTGGTGTTCCAGCCCAACGCCCTGGACCACCAGGACAGCCAGTTCGTCGCCCAGGAGGCGGTCGGCAGCAACGACAGCGGGCGCTTTTCGCTGTACTGGTCGCAGCCCAGCCCGGGCAACCTTGAGCGGGAGGCCATGCCTGAAGCGATGCTGGCCGACAGCACGGTTGGCGCCAACGGGGCGGCACAGAACCGCTGGTTGACCTGCCCGCAGGAAACGGCCAAGGCCTGTGTGGTCGAGCCCTACCTCGACGAGGTCAATGGCCGCCAGGTACTGATGACGAGCATCGCCCTGCCCCTGCTGGAGGGCGGCAAGGTAGTAGGCGTAGTGGGCCTGGACATCGGCCTGGACAACCTGCAGCAGTTGAGCCTGGACGGCCGCCAGGAGCTGTTCGATGGCCAGGGCCAGGTGAGCATCGTCAGCAATACCGGCTTGCTGGCCGGGCACAGCCGCGACGCCAGCAAGCTGGGCACTCTCCTGGACAACGACGTGGCGCAGGGCCTGTTGCGCGTCGGCCGCCCGTTCGCCCCGATCCCCGGCGCCGCTCCCTGGCAGGTACTGCTGGAGCTGCCCGAAGCTGTGCTTCAAGCACCCGCCGTCGCTCTCAATCAGAGGCTGAGCGAACACAACCAAAGCGCCAATCTGACCAGCCTGCTGATCGGCCTGGGTGCCGCGATCGTCGGCCTGCTGCTGGTTTGGCTGACCGCACGTGGCGTGACCCGGCCGATTCTGGCCGTAGCCGCACGCCTCGAGGATATCGCCAGCGGTGAGGGCGACCTGACCCGGCGCCTGGACTACGCGCGCCAGGACGAGCTGGGCCAGTTGAGCGGCTGGTTCAACCGCTTCCTCGACAAGCTGCAACCGGTGATTGCCCAGGTCAAAGGCTCGCTGCTCGAAGCCCGCGGCACCGCCGATCAGTCCGCTGCCATCGCCAGCCAGACCAGCAGCGGCATGCAGCAGCAACAGCGCGAGATCGAGCAGGTGGCCACCGCCGCCAACGAGATGAGCGCAACTGCCCAGGATGTCGCCCACAACGCGGCGCAAGCCGCCCAGGCAGCACGTGGCGCCGACCAGGCGAGCCGCGAAGGCCTGCAACTGATCGCCAGCACCCGCCAGGCGATTGACAACCTGGCAGTCGGGATGGATGCCGCCATGGACGAGGCCCGCGCACTGGAACAGCGCAGCGAGCAGATCGGCTCGGTACTGGAGGTGATCCGCGCCATTGCCGAGCAGACCAACCTCTTGGCCCTCAACGCCGCCATCGAAGCGGCCCGCGCTGGCGAGGCCGGGCGGGGTTTTGCCGTGGTGGCCGACGAGGTACGCAGCCTGGCGCAGCGCACCCAGGTGTCGGTGGAAGAAATCCGCCAGGTCATCGAAGGGCTGCAGCAAGGCACCCAGGATGTGGTCGGCGCCATGCATGATGGCCAGAAACAGGCGCAGGCCAGCGCCTTGCAGATGGAACAGGCACTGCCTACGCTGCAGCGGATCGGTGAAGCGGTGGCGGTGATCAGCGACATGAACCTGCAGATCGCTTCGGCGGCTGAAGAACAGAGCGCGGTGGCCGAGGAAGTGAACCGTAACGTGGCCGGTATCCGCGATGTGACTGAATCGCTATCGGGCCGGGCTGATGAGTCGGCGCGCATCAGCCAAGCGCTGAACCGCCTGGCCAATCAGCAGCAGGCTTTGATGGAGCAGTTTCGCGTTTAGCCTGTACGGGCCCGATTACCGGCTACCGGCGATTGGGCCCGTACAGGCACCCACCTTTTGAAAGAGTTTTACCCATGGAAACACCCAACAAATCCCCCTTCTTCGACCTTGCCAGCGAACAGGGCCTGCTACGCACTTCGATCGCCGTCACCCTGTTCATCGCCACCATCGGCATTGCCTTCGGCCTGGCGTCCGGCTCGTTCTCGATCATTTTCGACGGTGTCTACTCGCTGGCCGACGCAGGCATGAGCGGCCTGTCGCTGGTGGTGGTCAAGCTGATCACTACGCACGCCACCAGCCGGCACGTGTCACGCAAGCTGCGCGAGCGCTTCACCATGGGCTTCTGGCACCTGGAGCCGATGGTGCTGGCGCTCAATGGCATCCTGCTCAGCGGTGTGGCGCTCTACGCCCTGATCAACGCCGTCAGCAGCCTGCTCGAAGGCGGACGCCACCTGGAGTTCGGCATCGCCATGGTTTATGCGGCGCTGACCGTGATCGCCTGCGCGACCATCGCTGCAGTCGAAGCGCGGGCCAACCGCGAGCTGAACTCGGATTTCGTGCGCATGGACGTCAAGGGTTGGGTGATGTCGGCCAGCATCACCGCAGCGTTGCTCATCGCCTTCTGCTTTGGCTTTGCCGTGCAGGGCACGCAGTGGGAGTGGGTATCGCCGTACATCGACCCGGCGGTGCTGGCGCTGGTGTGCCTGGTCATCATCCCCTTGCCGCTGTCGGTGGTGCGCCAGGCCATGGCGGATATCTTTTTGGTGACACCTGGCGACCTGATGCTGCACGTGGATGAGGTGGCCGGTGCGTTCGTGGCACGCCACGGACTGGAATCCTATCGGGCTTACGTGGCCAAGGTCGGCCGCTCTCGGGAAATCGAGCTGTATTTCATCGTGCCCAAGCACCTTCCAGCCAAAAGCATTGAAGAGTGGGATGCGCTGCGCTGTGAAGTCGGTGATGCGATTGGCGGTGAGGGACCGGATCGCTGGTTGACGGTAGTGTTTACCGCAGACCCTGAGTGGGCTGAATAAGGAGGGGCAAGAACGACAAAGCCCGCCACCGTTTCCGGTAGCGGGCTTTGACTTACAGCGTATGGTGGGTCGTGTAGGATTCGAACCTACGACCAATTGGTTAAAAGCCAACTGCTCTACCAACTGAGCTAACGACCCGTTGGATGGCGCGTATAATACTGATTTCTAACGGGAAATCAACACCCCATCAAAACTTTTTTCAAAAATAACGGGTTGGGTCGTCTACCCCGGCGGCCTTGAAGCCGTCGGCGCGCAGGCGGCAGCTGTCGCACTTGCCACAGGCGCGGCCCTCATCGTCGGCCTGGTAGCAGGAGACCGTCAGGCTGTAGTCCACGCCACGGGCCATACCGGCCTGTACGATCTGCGCCTTGCTCATGTTCTGCAGTGGCGCCTGGATCCGGAAGCCCTGCCCCTCGACACCGGCCTTGGTCGCGAGGTTGGCCATGCGTTCGAACGCTTCGACGAACTCAGGGCGGCAATCGGGGTAGCCCGAGTAGTCCACGGCATTGACGCCGATGAAGATGTCGCGCGCCTGCAGCACTTCTGCCCAGCCCAGAGCCAACGACAGGAATACGGTATTGCGTGCCGGCACATAGGTCACCGGAATACCCTCGCCCGGGGTTTCCGGCACATCGATGCTGCTGTCGGTCAGTGCCGACCCCCCGATGCCATCGAGGTTCAAGCCGATTACCTTGTGCTCCACGACGCCCAGGTCACGAGCGACCCGCGCAGCAGCGTTCAATTCAGCACGATGGCGCTGGCCATAGTCGAAGCTCATGGTGTAGCAACTGTAGCCTTCGGCCTTGGCCATGGCGACGACAGTGGCCGAGTCGAGGCCGCCGGACAGCAGGATTACTGCGCGTTTCTCAGTCATGTACTTTTGCTCCTAATCAACGTCCGGGCTCGTCGTTCCACAGCAGCTTGTGCAGCTGCAGCTGGAAACGCACAGGCAAGTTGTCGGCAACGATCCAGTCGGCCAGGTCACTGGCCTTCACCTGGTGATGGCTTGGCGAAAACAGCACTTCACCGGCGCGCTCGGCAAGGTTGTACTGAATCAGCTTGGAAACCGCCCAGTCATAGTCCTCGCGTGAACAGATGACGAACTTGACCTGATCATTGCCGGTCAAGTGCTCAATGTTCTCGTAGAGGTTGCGGTGGGACTCTTCAGAGCCCGGGGTCTTGAGGTCGACCACGCGGCTGACGCGAATATCGGTAGCCGAGATATCCAGGGCACCACTGGTCTCGAGCGAAACCTCATAGCCGGCATCGCACAGGCGCTGCAACAGTGGCAAGGCATTCGGCTGGGCCAGTGGCTCGCCGCCAGTCACGCACACATAGCGTGGCTTGAAGCCGGCCACCTGTTCCATGATCGAATCCAGGCTACGCACAGTACCGCCACTGAAGGCGTAGGCACTGTCGCAGTATTGGCAGCGCAGGGGGCAACCGGTGAGGCGCACGAATACCGTGGGCAGCCCAGCCGTGCGTGTTTCACCCTGCAAAGAGTAAAAGACTTCGGTGATACGTAATGTGTCTTGCATGATCGCCACGGGCGTGACAGCTAAACAGGCTGTCCGCCTCCGTCAGGCACTGTCGCGGACTCGACATGGCGTTATCCGCAGCAGCGTGTTTAAGAAAAAGGGCAATGATTCTAACGAAAAAACCCGCGCCTGGCGCGGGTTTCTTTTGAACGGTGCTACTTAGAGCTTCTGCAGGTCACGCTGCGCCAGCTGAGCGGCGGATGTGCCGGGGTACTGGGTGATGACTTGCTGCAGGATGCCCTTGACCTTGTCGGTATGGCCCATGCGGCGCTCGACGTCGGCCAGCTTGTACAGGGAGTCCGGTACCTTGCTGTGCTTGGGGTACTTCTGGCTGACCTGGGCAAAAGCCTGGCTGGCACTTTGCAGGTCACCCTTGGCCAGGTTCACCTCACCCAGCCAGTACTGGGCATTGCCTGCGTACTGGCTGTTCGGGTACTTGCGCAGGAAGGCGCCGAACGCCTGGCTGGCCTTGTCGAAGTCCTTCTGCTTGATCAGGTCGAAAGCCGCATCGTAATAGAGCTTCTCTTTCGCAGGATCAGCCGGCTCGCTGTTGGCGGCCGGTTGCTGTGCAGCAGCGCCAGCGGCGCCTGCTGCTGCACCGGCGGCGGCATCGGGTGCACCACCGGTGGAGGAATTATCGGGGGTCGCGGCAGGCGCGCCACCACTGTTGATGCGGCGATCCAGATCCTGGTAACGCTCCAGGCTTTCCTGCTTCATGCGGGCGACATCGTTTTGCAGCTCTTCGATGATGCCTTGCTGGCGGGATATCTGGTCCTGCATCTGTTGCAGCTGCATGAACAGCTGGCCCTGTGCTGAGGCAGGGGTCGAAGCCCCTGCCCCGGCATAGGCGCCGCTCGTGCCATAACCCGAAGGTGGGTAAGCACCTGCGTTGTCATCTACTACAGGAACCGCAGCCCACGCCGAAAGCGGAAGGCTGAGTGCGAGGACGGTTACAGCACGACGGCACATACGCATAAGAACTTACTTACGCAGTTCTACGCGGCGGTTCTGAGCCCAGGACTGCTCGTCGTTGCCGGTGGCAACTGGACGCTCTTCGCCGTAGGAGACCAGTTCCAGCTGAGCAGGGGAAACACCCTGCAGAACCAGGTAGCGCTGAACGGCTTTGGCACGACGCTCGCCCAGAGCCATGTTGTACTCGCGAGTACCGCGCTCGTCGGTGTTGCCTTCCAGAACAACACGGTTGCCGTTGGACTTCAGGTCCTTGGCGTGAACGTCCAGAGCGCGCATGGCTTCTGGCTTCAGGTCCGAGCTGTCGTATTCGAAGTAGAAGGTGGTGATTGCGCGCAGGGCGGCTTCTTCGCTCAGGGAACCGTCAACAGCGCCAGTGTTGGCACCGTAGCCAGCGTTAGGGTCAACAGCGCCTTCGCCAGCGTTGTCACCGCCCTTCGAGGAGCAACCTACAGCTACAGCCATGGCCAGAGCCAGCGCAGCAAATTTACCAAACTTCAGCATTTCCATCGTGAAACTCCTAATGAAACCCCAGTGTGTTAAGCAAAACGTATTACGCCGCAATCAGTTCAGGTAAGGGGACCAGGACGGTTCTCTGACTTCGCCTTGAGCGGTAGGAAGTGGGAGCCTCACGCGGCCATTAAGCGACACGAGCATCAAGACTCCCCGGCCCTGCTGGCGGGTGGCGTAGATTAGCATGGTGCCGTTTGGCGCAACAGTGGGAGACTCATCAAGACTTGTTTCCGAGAGAATCTTTACACTTCCTCTTTGCAAGTCCTGTGCCGCCACTTTGAAGTTGGTGAAACCCTGCTGACGATGGATCATTACCAGCGTCTTTTCGTCCGCCGAAAGTTTCGGGTTGGCGTTGTAGTTACCTACGAACGTCACACGCTCGGCGCTACCACCACTGACCGACTGTTTGTAGATCTGCGGCTTGCCGCCACGGTCGGAGGTGAAGTACAGGGTGTTGCCATCCTTGCCCCAGAACGGCTCGGTATTGATACCCGGGCCGGCAGTGACACGGCTGATCTGGCGCGAAGCCACATTCATCACGTAGATGTCCGGGTTACCGTCCTTGGACAGCACGAATGCCAGGCGCGAACCATCCGGCGACCAGGCAGGAGCACCATTGAGGCCTTCGAAGTTGGTGACCTGTTCGCGGCGGCCGGTGTCGATGTGCTGGATGAAAATGCGCGGCCGCTTCTGCTCGAACGAGACATAGGCGATACGCTTGCCATCCGGCGCGAAACGCGGCGACAGGATAGGCTCACGCGACTGCAGCAAGGTCACTGCACGCGCACCGTCGTAGTCCGAACGCTGCAGGGTGTAGCGGGTGTTGTTGGTCGAGAAGCGCTCGGCGGTCACGTACAGCATGCGGGTGGAAAACGCACCCTTGATGCCGGTGAGCTTCTCGAACGACTGGTCGGCGATGTAGTGCGACATGTCGCGCAACTGGTCGACGCTGCCGGCAACGCTGCCGGTCAGCACTTGCTGCTCGGTGGCGACGTTGAACAGTGCGTACTGCACCTGCAGGCGAGCGCCCGACGGCACGATGCTGCCGACCATCACGTACTGGGCGCCCAGGGCTTTCCAGTCACGGAAGATCACTTCGCTGGCCTGGGTAGGCTGGCTGATCATGTTCTGCCGTGGGATGGGCGCGTAGTAGCCAGAGTTGCGCAGGTCATTGCCGATGATATCGGCCATGTCTTCCGGCAGCACACTGCCACCCTGCAGACCGAACGGCACTACCGCGATGGGCGTTGCCCGATCGCTGCCGCTGGTGACCAGGATGTTCTTTTCCTCTGCCATGGCCATGCCTGCCACGCAGCACAGCATGACCAGCAGTCCTCGAAGGAGTTTAATCACAACGCTAGATCCTCAGGTGTAAATGTCATCTTGAACGAACGGTACGGATTGAACTCGTTCGGCTTCAAGCCCTGCATTTCGGTCAGACGACCGATGTTCTTCACTGCTGCCACCGCAGAACTGTCGAACGGACCGTCGCCACTGGAGCGCGACACGCTGACACTGGTGATGGTGCCATCGGGCAGCATGTTGATCTGCAGGACTACCGTCATGCCCTTGCGCGCAGAAGGTGGACGCGCCCAGCCTTCGGCCGCGCGCATGCGGATCAGGTCGTCGAAGTCGCCGGCCACCTGGTCACCCTGCTCGTCGGCCAGCGCCTGCTGCCGCTCGGTGGTATCGGACAACAGCTCGGCCAGGGCCTGGGCTTTCTTGTCTTCTGCCGCCTTGCGGGCCGCCTCCTGTGCCTTTTTCTTCTGGGCATCTGCAGCGGCCTTTTTCTTGGCCTCTTCAGCTGCCTTCTTCTTCGCGTCCTCGGCCGCCGCTTTCTTCTTGGCGTCCTCGGCCGCTTTCTTCTTGGCCTCCTCGGCTGCCTTCTTCTTGGCATCCTCGGCGGCTTGTTTCTTGGCCTCTTCGGCCGCCTGCTTCTTGGCCTCTTCCTCAGCCTTTTTCTTGGCAATGTCGGCCTGCTGCTTTTCAGCGGCTTTCTTCGCCTCGTCGGCCTTCTTGGCTTCAGCGGCTTTCTTGGCCTCGGCGGCCTTGGCAGCGTCTTCTGCCTTCTTCGCCTCGGCGGCTTCGCGAGCCTCCTCGGCCTTTTGAGCGGCATCGGCTTTCTTTTGTTCCGCAGCCTTTACGGCCTCCTGCTCGACCTTCTTCTGTTCCAGCTGCTCGACTTCGGTCTGACGCGACGCGGTTTTTTTCGCTTCCCCGGCAATCTTCTGATTGGTCTGGGTGGTCGCCTGACTCTTGGACTTGAGCTGATACAGCGTAGCCTGAACGATCGGCTTGGAAGGCGGCAATTCTGGCGTCATGGCAAAACTGACGAACAGCAATGCGAACACAAGCACATGCAGGCCGATGGCCCAGACACTGGGCCAGAAGTAGCTTTCCGAGGCGGATGGCTCTCGCTGTTGCATCAGGGCGCCTCGGTAATCAGGCCAACGTTACCGACACCGGCCTTCTGCAACCCGCCCATGGCACCCATGACCGCGCCGTAGTCGACAGCCTTGTCGCCACGAATGAAGACCTGGGTCTGCTTGCCCTGGTCGCGACCGGCGGCAATGATCTTGGTCACTGCACCGGTCATTTCGGGCAAGGTCATGGCCTTGTCCATCTGCTTGTCGGTGTCGACCTCGCTGCCCAGGTTCCAGTAATAGGTCTTGTCGGCCTTGATGGAGATGGTGAGGATCTGGACATTGTTGTCCTGCGGCAAGGCTTCGCTGGAAACCTTGGGCAGGTCGACCTTCACGCCCTGATTGAGCATGGGAGCGGTCACCATGAAGATGACCAGCAGCACCAGCATCACGTCGATGTAGGGCACCACGTTCATCTCGGCGACCGGCTTGCGTTTGTGGCGAACTCGGGCCATGGGTTTGTACCTGATTACTCTTCGCTGGTGTGCACTTTGCGGTGCAGGATCGCCTGGAACTCGTCGGCGAAGGTGTAGTAACGACCGATCAGCACTTCGCTGCGCGCGGCGAAACGGTTGTAGGCGATAACCGCCGGGATTGCCGCGAACAGGCCGATGGCGGTGGCGATCAGCGCTTCGGCGATACCCGGGGCCACGGTGGCCAAGGTCGCCTGCTGGGCGCTGGCCAGGCCGCGGAAGGAGTTCATGATGCCCCACACGGTACCGAACAGGCCGATGTACGGGCTGGTCGAACCGACGGTGGCGAGGAACGGCAGGCTCTGCTCGAGTTTTTCTTCCTCACGCGAGATGGCTACGCGCATGGCCCGGCCAACGCCTTCCATGACCGCGTCGGGGTCCACACCCGGCTGCTGGCGCAGACGCGAGAACTCCTTGAAACCGGCCCGGAAGACCTGCTCCACGCCCGAATCCGGGTCCGGGTTGCTGCCTGCCTGACGGTACAGCTTGGACAGGTCGATACCCGACCAGAAGCGTTCCTCGAAGGCATCCAGCGCACGACGACCGGCGCGCAGCATGGTGCTGCGCTGGAAGATCATGATCCATGAGGTGACCGAGGCGGCCACCAGGGTCAGCATTACCAGCTGTACCACCACGCTGGCATTGCTGACCAGACTCCACATGGAGGTATGGTCGACGACGTTAGCTTCCACGCTTATTCTCCTGCATTCGATTGAGTACCCGAGCCGTCCGCCACAAAGGCGTCGCGCAGCTTGGGGGGTATGGCTCGGGGTTTGAAAGTGTCGGCGCGTACGGCGGCCACCAGGAACTGCCCTTCGCAGAGCAGCGTTTCATCCTTTTCCCGCCAGACCTGCTGCACGAAGCGCAGGCTGGCGCGATTGAGTTCAAGTACTTGCGCGGTCACCCGAAGTTCATCGTCCAGGCGCGCCGGCGCGTGATAGCGCGCTTCGCTCGAGTGGACCACGAACAACAGGTTCTCCCCGGCCAGTTGCTGCTGGGAAAACCCCAGGTGCCGCAGGCGCTCGGTCCGCGCGCGCTCCATGAATTTCAGGTAGTTGACGTAATACACCACGCCACCGGCATCGGTATCTTCGTAATAGACGCGACAACGGTGTGCGAAAGGTTCCAGGCCATTTTGCGCGCGCATACTCTAGTGCTTACTCCTCAGCTTGCCAATCCGCTGCGGCAACTGTTTTTTCTTCATTAATGTCGTATTGCCAGCGCACCTGAGGCATGCCAGCGGTAGGACCACGAAAAGCGGGTTTCGATCTGTCATTCATCGCCTGCTTCGGAAAAATCTGCCCCCTCACCCAGGCGCCCGGGAACATTCAGGCCAAAGTGCAGGTAGGCGTGCCGAGTGACCACACGACCACGGGGCGTACGCATGATATAGCCCTGCTGAATCAGGTAGGGTTCGAGCACATCCTCGATGGTATGACGCTCCTCGCTGATCGCTGCCGCCAGGTTATCCACCCCCACCGGGCCACCATCGAACTTCTCGATCATGGTCAGCAGCAGGCGGCGGTCGGAATGGTCGAAACCACGCTCATCGACGTCCAGCAGGTTGAGCGCCAAATCAGCCACTGCCTTGGTGATCTGCCCTTTGCCGCGCACCTCGGCGTAGTCACGCACGCGGCGCAGCAAGCGGTTGGCGATACGCGGCGTGCCGCGGGCACGGCGGGCGATTTCGTAAGCCCCCTGGTCCTCGATGACCAGCCCCAGAATGTTGGCCGACCGGCTGACGATGGTCGCCAGGTCCTTGT
Organism: Pseudomonas sp. SG-MS2; assembly: GCF_009933855.1. Taxonomy (NCBI): domain Bacteria; kingdom Pseudomonadati; phylum Pseudomonadota; class Gammaproteobacteria; order Pseudomonadales; family Pseudomonadaceae; genus Pseudomonas; species Pseudomonas sp. SG-MS2. Next base: position 24,030 of record NZ_MOMO01000241.1, read on the forward strand.
CGCTGTAGAACTCAAGGCGCTGGACGATACCGAAGCGGTCGCGCAGCGGGTTGGTGAGCATACCGGCGCGGGTTGTGGCCCCCACCAGGGTGAAGGGCGGCAGGTCGAGCTTGATCGAGCGGGCAGCCGGGCCTTCGCCGATCATGATGTCGAGCTGGAAGTCCTCCATGGCCGGGTACAGCACCTCCTCGACAACCGGAGACAACCGGTGAATCTCGTCGATGAACAGCACGTCATGCGGTTCGAGGTTGGTCAGCATGGCTGCCAGGTCGCCCGGGCGCTCGAGAATCGGCCCCGAGGTACTCTTGACCGATACGCCCATTTCCTGGGCGATGATATTGGCCAGGGTGGTTTTGCCCAACCCTGGCGGGCCGAAGATCAGGGTGTGGTCGAGCGACTCATTACGCCCCCGCGCAGCCTGGATGAACAGCGCCATCTGCTCGCGCACCACCGGCTGGCCGATGTATTCGTCCAGGCGCAGCGGGCGGATGGCACGGTCCTGGACTTCTTCGCGGTCGCGGCCACTGGCGGCAATCAGGCGGTCGGCTTCGATCACTTGGTAATCATCCCTTTGAGGCTGCGACGGATCAGCTCCTCACTGCCAAGGCCCGCCTTGTCCTTGATCGCGGACACTGCCTTGCTGGCTTCCTGCGGCTTGTAGCCCAGGGAAATCAAGGCACTGACGGCATCGGCCTCGGCTGTGGAGGCGCTGCTGACCGGTACCGGACCATCCGATACAAGCGTGAACATGGCGGGCGAGGTTTCCCAGGCCTTGAAGCGGTCCTTGAGCTCGACCAGCAGGCGCTCGGCAGTCTTCTTGCCGACGCCAGGCACACGCACCAGCGCCGATGTGTCCTGCGCCTGTACGCAACGCACCAATTCGTCGGCCTCAAGGCTCGACATCAAGGCCAGCGCCAGCTTCGGGCCCACGCCATTGAGGCGGATAAGCTCGCGGAACAGCTCGCGCTCGCGCTTCTCATGGAAGCCATACAGCAGGTGGGCATCTTCGCGAACCACCAGATGGGTATGCACGGTTACCGTTTCGCCAACTTTCGGCAGGCGGTACAGGGTGGTCATGGGCACTTCAAGCTCATAGCCCACGCCGTTGACGTCGATAATCAGGTGCGGCGGTTGCTTTTCCGCCAGGGTGCCGCGCAAACGTCCAATCACGTTTCGATCCTTCCTCTCGGGGAGCCGATCAAAGACCGCTCAACCCTATCAGCAAATACGTCGGGTGAACGTGCCACCCGGACAAAATGTGTATCAGCTCATGAAGCAGCTACAGACGCAAGCGCCCACCGCGCCGCCGCGCCGTGGCCAGGCCGTGCGGCACCAGGCTGGAACGGGTATGGGCATGGCACAAGGCAATCGCCAGGGCATCAGAGGCATCGATCTGTGGCTTCTGGGTCAGCTTGAGCAGGTGCATGACCATCAGCATCACCTGCTCCTTGTTAGCCCCACCGGTGCCGGCCACGGCCTGCTTGACCTGAGTCGCACTGTATTCGGCGATTTCCAGGCCGGCCTCGGCGGCGGCGACGATGGCCGCGCCGCGAGCCTGGCCGAGCTTGAGCGCCGAGTCAGGGTTGCGCGCCATGAACACGCGCTCGATGCCCATGGTCACAGGGCCATGCTGGGCAATGATTTCACTGACACCGCGAAAAACGATCTGCAAGCGCTCGTGCAGCTCGCCGCTGCCGGTACGGATACAACCCGACGCCACGTACTCGCAACCACGGGCAGTCTGGCGCACAACGCCATAACCGGTGATGCGCGAGCCGGGGTCGATACCAAGAATCAGAGTCATAACGCCTGTCGTGTAGGGGGGATGCTTGAAAGCCTGAGCTCAATTCAAGGCTATTGGGGCCGCTGCGCAACCCATCGCCGGCAAGCCGGCTCCCGCAGGCACAGCGCAACTCTCGGCGGGTGCGCTTACCTGTGGGAGCCGGCTTGCCGGCGATGGGCCGCGCAGGGGCCCCAATTACAACCTTGCTGGCGACACCTTAGCCGAGTTTTTCCATGATCTCGTCGGAAATCTGCGCATTGGAATAGACGTTCTGCACGTCATCCAGGTCTTCGAGCATGTCGATCAGCTTGAGCACTTTCTCCGCCCCCTCCTGATCCAGCTCGGCACTGGTGGTCGGCTGCATGACGATTTCCGCATCCGCAGCCTTGAAGCCGGCCTCCTCCAGGGCATTACGCACGGCATAGAAGCTGTTGAACGAGGTGAACACCTCGAACGAACCGTCTTCGTTGGCCACGACATCGTCGGCGTCGGCTTCCATGGCGGCTTCCATCAGGGCATCTTCGTCCACACCCGGGGCGAAGCTGATCTGCCCCTTGCGCTCGAACAGGTAGGCCACCGAGCCATCGGTACCGAGGTTGCCGCCACACTTGGTGAAGGCATGCCGCACGGCGGCTGCGGTACGGTTGCGGTTGTCGGTCATGGCCTCGACCATGATCGCCACGCCGCCCGGGCCGTAGCCCTCGTAACTCAGCTCTTCAACGTTATCGCTTTCGTTGGTGCCGGCACCACGGGCCACGGCGCGATCGATGATATCGCGGCTCATGTTGGCACCCAGGGCCTTGTCCAGCGCCAGGCGCAAGCGCGGATTGGAGGCCGGATCGCCACCACCCTGCTTGGCAGCGACGGTCAGCTCACGGATCCACTTGGTGAAGATCTTGCCTCTCTTGGCATCCTGGCGCTCTTTGCGGTGCTTGATGTTCGCCCACTTGGAATGACCAGCCATAACGACTCCAAACTCTTGAAACACAAACAATTGCGCCCTGAGAGGGGCGCAACGACAAATTCCTGCGCCGAAACGCAAAGGCGCATCCATCTGGATGCGCCCGGGGCCCGCTTACTCGACCTTGGTCTGTTCGCGCAGGCGGATATGCAGCTCGCGCAGGGCCTTGGCATCGACCAAGCCCGGAGCCTGAGTCATGACGCACGCGGCGCTCTGGGTTTTCGGGAAGGCAATCACTTCACGGATCGACTGGGCGCCGGTCATCAGCATGACCAGGCGGTCCAGGCCGAAGGCCAGGCCACCGTGAGGCGGTGCGCCGAACTTCAGGGCGTCGAGCAGGAAGCCGAACTTCTCTTCCTGTTCTGCCGCTTCGATACCCAGCAGGCGGAACACCGCCTGTTGCATCTCTTTGCGGTGGATACGGATCGAACCGCCACCCAGCTCGGTGCCGTTCAGGACCATGTCGTAGGCACGCGACAGCGCGGTGGCCGGGTTGGCCTCGAGCTCTTCGGGGGTGCACTTGGGCGCGGTGAACGGGTGGTGCAGGGCAGTGAAGCTGCCGTCTTCGTTCTCTTCGAACATCGGGAAGTCGACGACCCACATCGGCGCCCACTCGCAGGTCAGCAGCTCGAAGTCGTGGCCCAGACGGATACGCAGCGCGCCCAGGGCCTCGCTGACGACTTTGAACTTGTCAGCGCCGAAGAACACGATGTCGCCGTCTACCGCACCTACGCGATCGAGAATCACGTTGAGGTTGGCTTCAGGGATGTTCTTGACGATCGGCGACTGCAGGCCTTCAACGCCCTTGGCGCGCTCGTTGACCTTGATGTACGCCAGGCCGCGGGCGCCGTAGATGCCGACGAACTTGGTGTACTCGTCGATCTTGCTGCGCGGCATGCTGGCGCCACCTGGCAGGCGCAGCGCGGTAACGCGGCACTTCGGATCGTTGGCCGGGCCTGCGAAGACCTTGAAGTCGACATCTTTGAGCTGGTCGGCAACGTCTACCAGTTCCAGCGGGTTACGCAGGTCTGGCTTGTCGGAACCGTAGCGGCGCATGGCTTCTTCGAAGGTCATGTGCGGGAATTCGCCGAATTCCAGGTCCAGGACTTCCTTGAACAGCTTGCGGATCATGCTTTCGGTCAGGCCCATGATCTCGGACTCATCGAGGAAACTGGTCTCGATGTCGATCTGGGTGAACTCCGGCTGACGGTCAGCACGCAGGTCTTCGTCACGGAAGCATTTGGCGATCTGGTAGTAGCGGTCGAAGCCGGCGACCATCAGCAGCTGCTTGAACAGCTGAGGCGACTGCGGCAGGGCGAAGAAGCTACCGGCGTGGGTACGGCTGGGCACCAGGTAGTCGCGCGCGCCTTCTGGCGTGGCACGGGTAAGGATCGGCGTTTCGACGTCGAGGAAGCCGTTCTCGTCCAGGAAGCGACGGATGCTGCTGGTGATGCGCGAACGCAGGCGCAGCTTGTCGGCCATTTCCGGGCGACGCAGGTCGATGAAGCGGTAGCGCAGGCGGGTTTCCTCGCCGACGTCAGAGTACTCGTTCAGCGGGAACGGCGGGGTTTCCGCTTCGTTGAGCACGTTCAGCTGGTAACCGAGAATTTCGATGGCACCGGAAGCCATGTTGGCGTTCACCGCACCGTCAGGGCGCTTGCGCACCTTGCCGGTGATCTGCACCACGTACTCGCTGCGCACGCGGTCGGCCGCTGCGAAGGTTTCGGCGCGATCGGGATCGAAGACGACCTGGGCCATGCCCTCGCGGTCACGGATGTCGAGGAAGATCACCCCGCCGTGGTCGCGGCGACGATGGACCCAGCCGCAAAGGGTGACTTCCTGGCCGTCCAGGCTCTCGTTCAGTTGGCCGCAATAATGGCTGCGCATCATGATGGTGGTTTCGCTTCTCGTGATTCGTGTATTCGATGGAGGCCTTGGCCGCCCCAGGGGGCTAATACTGCAAGACCCGGCTACTGCAATTCAACTCAGTCGGCCTTGTCGCCGCCTGCCAGATTCTTTTTCGCCCCGGTCTTGAAGTCGGTTTCGTACCAGCCGCTACCGCTCAGGCGAAAGCCAGGGACCGACAACAGCTTCTTCAATGCCGGCGCCTGGCAGGCCGGACAGTCGGTCAGCGGCGCTGCGCTGATCTTCTGCAACGCTTCCATCCGGTGATCGCAGGATGCACATTGATAGTCATAAAGGGGCATGGGTGTCTCTCGTCAACCATTACGCAGGCTGCCCGGGGCAGCAAAAAGCGGGATTATATATGGTTAACAGGCACTGCGCAGCCCGCCTGGCGATCAGCGCACACTGGGCGGCTCCTGCAGCCAGGCAACACAGATCACCCGGATCAGGCCGCTGAAGTTGCGCACCCCACCCTGGCGCAGGTGCACCTCGCGATCCACATAGGAAAGCACGGCACTGACGGAGCACTCATTGGCCTCGGCGATGCGCTCGAGGATGCGCCAATAGACCGCTTCCAGGCGCAAACAGGTGGAAAAACCGTTGAGCCGGACCGAGCGCGATACCGGCTGAATCTGCATCATGTCGAAATCCGCCTTGAACGGATCAATGCACTGCTTGCCCAGGCAGCGCCCTTTGCCTACTACACGCTTGCTCGCTTGCATCATGCGCCCACATCCTCGCCACAGGTATTTTTCCCTGCACCGCAAGACAGGCACGGGCGCAGGAACCAGAGGCTCAATGAAGCGCGTACAGCCGGACGCAAAGCAGCGGCAAAGCCTTCCCGCACAAACGGAAAAGCCCGGTGAGCGTCACTCGACCGGGCTTGGCAGGCCGCTATTTATACAAGCGACCGATCATTTACCGTCAAGCAGCACTCGCAGCATCCAGGCAGTCTTCTCGTGTACCTGCATACGCTGGGTCAGCAGGTCTGCAGTCGGCTCGTCACTGACCTTGTCCACTACCGGAAAAATACTGCGGGCGGTACGCACGACCGCCTCCTGCCCCTGGACAAGCTGATGGATCATCTCGTCCGCTGCGGGCACCCCTTCCTCTTCCTTGATGGACGAATGCCGCGCATAAAAAGCATAGGAACCCGGCGCGGGGAAGCCCAGGGCGCGAATCCGCTCGGCGATGGAATCGACCGCCAGCGCCAGTTCATTGTATTGCTCTTCGAACATCAGGTGCAGGGTACGGAACGAAGGACCGGTGACGTTCCAGTGAAAGTTGTGGGTTTTCAGATACAGCACGTAGGTATCCGACAACAGGCGGGACAGCCCTTCGACGATGGACTTGCGATCTTCTTCACTGATACCGATATCGATTGCCATGAAGCTCCCCTTTTTCATATGGCTTGATGATGATCAAGCGGGCCCCACACACTGTATCAATACTTGGCGCCACGCGACCATGACGCAGGGCAACTCATCGCCGACAGCCACCTGCGGTTTGAGAAGGCCCCGCGTTTGCTGTTAAATAGGCACCGTGCCATCCGTGCGTGCTGTCATTGCCGGGTGCATAGGCTGGCCCAACATGTGTTCGCGCCCTACACCTCATGCGCACCGTGTCGCCAGCTCTTCCTGTGATCGGCCTTATCAATTGCGAGCCAACCCATGTTCAAGATCGTCCATCTGTTGACGGGCGCTGCAGCTTTGCTGCTATCGCTCATACCCAGCCTGAAATACGACGCAACACCCTTCCTGCAGCAACCGGACGCGGTCTACCTGGCCCTGCTCGGCCTGCTCAACCTGCTGCTGGCACCTGTCGTGCCGCTGTACTACCGCGGCGCCCGCCAGCAATTGCAGCACCTGGCCTGCGCCCTGCTGGTGGTGGCCGTGGTCCTGCAAACCCTGACCTTGCTGGCCCGCCCCGAAATGGGCAACCTGGCGGCATTGGTCTGCGCAGGCCTCGCCGTCATTCTGCACCTGGCCGCAGGCTTGGCCCGCAGCCCCAGAAAAAACCGGCCAAGCCAGGGCGCGCCGCTGGAGACCGGCATGCGCGATACCGGCACTGTGAAGTGGTTCAACACCTCTAAAGGCTTTGGATTCATTTCCCGCGATTCGGGTGACGATATCTTCGTCCACTTTCGCGCCATTCGCGGCGAAGGCCATCGCATCCTGGTCGAAGGCCAGCGCGTGGAGTTTTCGGTAATGCACCGCGACAAGGGCCTGCAGGCCGAAGATGTGGTCGCGGTAACCCGCCGCTGACCCTTTGCAGCCCTGGGGCAAGCCCAGGGCTGGCACCAATCAGTAATGAGGTGGCGGCGCTTCCTCACCCTCACTGCCATACTGGCCGACCATTTCCTCGTAACGCTTGATCAACTCGGCCATCTGCAACTGCAGACGCTGAATCACCCGCCCCTGCTCGACCACCACGTCGTTCAACTCTTGAATGGTATCGTCCTGAAACGCCTGACGGGTTTCCAGTTCGACAATGCGCGATTCCGGCGACATGTCAGGCCTCCTCATATGCATCATTGAGCAGGGCGCGCAGGCGCTGGCGAATGGCATCGACCTGCCCCGGCCCGTATTCGACAGGGGGCACCTTGCCCCAGACCGGCGCCGGCCAGGCGGCATCCCCATGGCGACGGACAATCACGTGCATGTGCAGCTGGCCGACCACATTCCCCAGCGTGGCAACGTTCATCTTATCCGCCGCGAACTCGCCCTTGAGCGCTTCGGCCAGGCAGGTTGTTTCTTTCCACAGCTGCGCCTGATCGTCCTGGCTCAGGTCGAACAGTTCGCTCACGCCGGCACGCTTGGGCACCAGGATGAACCAAGGGTAATTGGCATCCTTGCTAAGCAGCAGACGGCACAGCGGAAAATCCCCAAGAATCAAAGAGTCCTGCTGCAAACGCGAATCCATCTCAAACACTGAAAACCTCCACCAACGAAAGGGCCCCGGCGTGCGGGTCAATGCCGCAAGGATACCCTGCTTCGTCTGCGCAAGCATGCTGCACGCCCTCTGGCTGCACCCTTATAGCTCAGTAATTGATCCAGGCTGCACAGGCGCGGTAACACATCGCTACTTTTCGCACCAAAATGAGGCCGCAAACGAGTACACCACTACGCTTCGACACACATAAATGACTCAACTTGAACAGTGGGCGGTAACACCTTGACTTGCAAGGCAGCTTTTTAGTTTGCAACCGGACTGCGGCCCGGCACACCGCCAGACGGGGGCCGGCCTGTATTTACGGGCACTTTCGAGCTGCGCCGGCGGAATTTGTGAAAATTTCATGAACCGTTGTTAATTTTGAGCACGCTTGTTGCATTCTCCCCACACCAAGTCGGCACGACATCTGCATAAAGCGATGGACGCAACAAATAACAACAGCCGCTTTGGATCCACCAGGGAGTTTCCCCAACCGAAATCGATAGTTACAGAATCGTTACGGTGACAGGAACAGCGCTGGCGTTGTACGGACCGATTAATCGGGGCGTGATTTGCGACATGGAACTACCTGAAAGCGACATGGCCGTAAACTTCTCGAAACGTTGTATATGCCCATATCGCCAACAACAGTCTGCGTGCTATACATTTCCGCCGACATAACAAGAAAGAGCTGCCCCATATAACTAAAAGACTTGGGCGCAGCGGTACTCTTCCTAAAAACCAAAGGAGCAAATCACGATGCGCGTGATGAAGTGGAGCATGATCGCCCTGGCCGTTTCGGCAGGGACCTCGCAGCTGGCCTTTGCCTCTGCACAGGACGAATCCAAGGGTTTCATCGAAGACAGCCAGCTGAACGTCAAGACTCGCATGCTGTACTTCAGCCGTGACGCTCGCAACAATGATCGGGACCCTATTACCGGCGATCGCCAGAGCCGCACGGAAGAAACCGGCCTCGGTTTCCTCGGCACCTTTGAATCGGGCTTCACCCAAGGCGCCGTAGGCTTCGGCGTCGATGCCATCGGCATGCTTGGCCTGAAACTGGACAGCGGCAAAGGCCGTGCCGGCACCGGCCTGTTCCCGGAAGGCTCCGACGGCCGCTCGCAAGACGACTACTCCGAAGCCGGCGGCGCTGTGAAAATGCGCTTCTCCAACACTGTGCTGAAGTACGGTAACCAGTTCACCGCCCTGCCGGTATTCGCTACCGACGACAGCCGACTGCTGCCGGAAGTTGCCGAAGGCACCTTGATCACCAGCGACGAAATCGAAGGCCTGACCCTGCACGCCGGCCACTTCACCGGCATGAACGCCCAGGCCCAGACGTTCCGCGACAGCCTGCACCTGACCGAAGCCAACATCGTCGGCGGCACCTATGCCCTGACCGACAGCCTCAGCACCAGCCTGTACTACTCCAAGGTCGAAGACTACTGGCGCAAGTACTACGGCAACATCAACTGGGCGGTGCCGATTTCGGACAAGCAAGGCCTGGTGTTCGACTTCAACATCTATGACACCAAGGGCGACGGCGCCGAGCTGGTTACAGCTTACGATGGCGAATCCCTGGACAACACCGCATTCAGCCTGTCGGCAGCCTGGAACATCGGCGCCCATACCTTCACCGTCGTGCACCAGCGCGTACACGGTGACGGTGACTACGCTTACGGCGTCGACGGCGGCGGCAGCGTCTTCCTGGGCAACTCCGTTGCACGTTCCGACTTCAACGCTGAAGACGAGAAGTCCTGGCAAGCCCGCTACGACCTGAACTTCGCTGAGTTCGGCGTACCCGGCCTGACCTTCATGACCCGTTACGTGCGCGGTACCGACGCCAATGTCGCCGGCACCACCAACGGCAAAGAATGGGAACGCGACATCGACATCAAGTACGTGATGCAGGAAGGCCCCGCCAAGGACCTCAGCTTCCGCGTCCGTCAGGCCACCTACCGCTCCTCCGACGGCGTCTACTACGGCTCCCCGTCGCTGGACGAACTGCGCCTGATCGTCGAGTACCCGCTGAGCATCCTGTAAGCCACGCTTATAGTGCCCCGCACCTGAAAAAGCCCGGCACGCTTGCCGGGCTTTTTCTTGGCTGACATTTGCCACGCCCTGGGGCATCCTGTACGCCTTCGTTTCGCCCCCGTACAATGCGGGGTCATTTCAATGTCTTAGGCAATCGACACGGCTAACCATGCGCACCAGTCAATATTTGCTCGCCACCCAGAAAGAAACCCCTGCCGACGCAGTGGTCATCAGCCATCAGCTCATGCTGCGTGCCGGCATGATCCGCAAGCTGGCTTCCGGCCTGTACACCTGGCTGCCGATGGGCTTGCGGGTAATGCGCAAGGTCGAAGCCGTGGTGCGCGAGGAAATGAACGCCGCCGGCGCCCTGGAAGTGCTGATGCCCAGCATCCAGCCCGCCGAGCTGTGGCAGGAGTCCGGCCGCTGGGAACAGTACGGCCCTGAGCTGCTGCGCCTGAAAGACCGCCACCAGCGCGACTTCTGCGTCGGCCCGACCCACGAAGAGGTCATCACCGACCTGGCCCGCAATGAGCTGTCCAGCTATAAACAGCTGCCGCTCAACATGTACCAGATCCAGACCAAATTCCGTGATGAGATCCGCCCACGTTTCGGCCTGATGCGCGGCCGCGAATTCATCATGAAGGACGCCTATTCCTTCCATGCCGACCAGGCTTCCCTGCAGGAAACCTACGACCGCATGCACCAGGCGTACAGCAACATCTTCACCCGCCTGGGCCTGGACTTCCGCCCAGTGCAGGCCGATACCGGCTCCATCGGCGGCAGCTACTCGCACGAATTCCACGTACTGGCCGAGTCTGGCGAAGACGACGTGATCTTCAGCGACAGCTCCGATTATGCCGCCAACATCGAGAAGGCCGAGGCCATCCCGCGCGAAACCGCGCGCCCGGCCCCAACCGAAGAACTGCGCCTGGTCGATACCCCGGACGCCAAGACCATCGCCCAGCTGGTCGAGAACTTCGGCCTGCCGATCGAAAAGACCGTCAAGACCCTGATCGTGCGCGGTGCCGAGGAAGGCAAGCTGGTCGCCCTGATCGTCCGTGGCGACCACGAACTCAACGAGATCAAGGCCGCCAAGCTGGAACAGGTCGCCGACCCACTGGTCATGGCCACCGATGCCGAGCTGCGCGAAGCCATTGGTGCCGGCGCCGGCTCCCTCGGCCCGCTGAACCTGCCACTGGAATGCATCATCGACCGCTCGGTTGCCCTGATGAGCGACTTCGGCATCGGTGCGAACATCGATGACAAGCACTACTTCGGCGTCAACTGGGAGCGCGACCTGCCGGTCCCACAGGTTGCCGACCTGCGTAACGTCGTCGAGGGCGACCCGAGCCCGGATGGCCAAGGTACCCTGGTGATCAAGCGCGGCATCGAAGTCGGCCACATCTTCCAGCTCGGCACCAAGTACAGCGAGGCACTCAAGTGCCAGGTACTGGGTGAGAACGGCAAGCCAGTGGTGCTGTCCATGGGTTGCTACGGCATCGGCGTATCCCGCGTGGTCGCCGCCGCCATCGAGCAGAGCTACGACGACAAAGGCATCATCTGGAATGACGCCCTGGCCCCGTTCCAGATCGCCCTGGTACCGCTGCGCTACGAAACCGACGTGGTTCGCGAGGCCACCGACAAGCTCTACGCCGAACTGACGGCCGCAGGCTTCGAAGTGCTGCTGGACGACCGTGACAAGAAGACCAGCCCAGGCATCAAGTTCGCCGATATGGAGCTGATCGGTATTCCGCACCGCATCGTCGTCAGCGACCGCGGCCTGGCCGACGGCAACCTGGAATACAAGCACCGCACCGAACAGGATGCTCAAGCGCTGCCACTCAATGAAGTGCTGACCTTCCTGCAGGCCCGCGTTCGCCGCTGATAATCAATGCACGAGTGATCATGTCCAAGCGAAGTACCTTTACCCTGGGGGGCGCCGCACTGTGCGGCGCCCTGCTCCTCAGCGGCTGCGCCAACCAGATGTCCCAGCGCAGCGAGCACGAAGAGCGCGTCGAGCGCAAGCTGCTCGAACACACACTGCAGATTGATGTCGGCGAGCCCAAGGTGATGGAGCTTCCGCAGCGACGTGTACGCGTCAATGAACAGAGGCGCTTCGAGGTCACCGAGTTCGAAGTTACCCGCCGCTATGACCGGTATACGCCCTACCAACCCTGGCGGGAGGTCTACGAAATCCCGCTGGGCGCGGTGGCGGTGGTGGCCGGCGTAGGCGCCAACGTGGTCAACGTGTTTGCATTGGGCAACCTGCCGCAGAGCATCACGCACGACTGGCTCAGTTATGGCGTGGCCGGGCTCAACCCGTTCATGAACGTGCAGTCCAACGGTCGCGCCCAGCAGAACCTGGCAGGGATCAGTGAGCTGCAAAAGGACAAGCGCGAGGAGTTCACCAGCCTGCCCTGGAGCGAACGCCTGGTCGAGGTAAAGGCCGGCAAGATGACCCACGCGCTGACCACCGACAGAAACGGCGTGCTACGCCTGAACCTGCTGGACAGCCCATTCTCGGAGCAGCACCTGAACCACGTCGGCACCCTGCACCTGCAAGTGGTCGATGAAGACAACGCAGTGCGGGGCGACGCCAGCCTGCTGGTCAGCGCCACCCTGCGCAACAAGCTGCGTGAAGCCCATGAGTTGATTTTCGATGACCTGGAAGACGACGATGTCGGCCAGTGGGTTCACCGGGTCAAGCGCCTATCGGAGCTAGGCCTGGAAGAGGAAGCCAGCGAGATGGAGCAGAGCCTGATCGAGCTGACCCGCAACGATCCGGAGCTGCAGCAGGAGTTTCTGCAGGCACTGACCAAGGCTACCGGCCGGTTGGTGGCTGACCCAGGCGCACATTAATGAAGAGGGGCTGCAGTGCAGCCCCTCTTTCATTTGTCCGCGAACAATTCCAATTGCTCGTGAGCCCCACGCAAGTCACGCAACCTCACCCCTACCCCTAACAACCTCACCGGCTTGCCACCCCGGGCGAATGCTTGCCGTAGCAACTGCCGGTAGCTGTCCAGATCCCTACCCGCCCCTGCCTGCTCCAGGGTGGTCTGGCTGAAGTCATGGAATTTGACCTTGACGAAAGGTTTGTCCGGCCGATAGCTACTGTCCATACGAGCGATCCGCTCATTCAGGCTGTTCAGCAGTTCAGGCAAGCGCTCCAGACAACTGGCCAGATCCGGCAGATCCGTATCGTACGTATTCTCCACGCTTACAGACTGCCTACGGCTATCGTTGTGCACGGCGCGATCATCGATACCCCGCGCCAACCCCCAGAGGCGTTCACCGAAACTGCCGAATTCACGCATCAGCGCCAGTCGCGACCAGTCACGCATGTCCAGGCAGGTGTCGATACCCAGCCGGGCAAGCTTGTCTGCGGTAACCTTTCCGACACCATGCAGCCTGGCGACAGGCAATGCGGCGACAAAGGCCTCCACCTGATCAGGCGTAATCACGAAAAGACCGTTGGGCTTGCGCCAGTCACTGGCGATCTTGGCCAGGAACTTGTTGGGCGCCACCCCAGCCGAGACAGTAATGTGCAGGGTGCGCGCAACACGCCTGCGAATATCTTCGGCGATGCGCGTGGCGCTGCCGGCGAACCATTGGCTGTCGCTCACATCCAGATAGGCCTCATCCAGTGACAATGGCTCGATCAGTTCGGTGTAGTCGCGGAAGATGCCGTGGATCTCGCGCGATGCTTCGCGGTAGGCCTCGAAACGCGGTTTGACGATCAGCAAGTCAGGGCAAAGCTTCAGTGCATGGCGGGAGGACATGGCCGAGCGCACCCCATAGGCACGCGCTTCATAATTGCAGGTGGCAATCACCCCTCGATGATCCGGCGAACCACCCACAGCCATGGGGCGGCCGACCAGGCGCGGGTCATCACGCATCTCGATCGCGGCGTAGAAACAATCGCAGTCGATGTGAATGATCTTGCGCAAAGACATGGATGACCGTCAGTACTGTAAATTCATACAGATAGTACCGCATGCTCTGTCAGCGAGACAGCCAGCGCAGGAGCGCGCGCGACAATTGGCCTGAAAGCCCCGGTGCTCCTGAGCTGCCTGCCTTATTGAAAGGCTAAGGGTTTGAACGAAAACGGTTTTTTAAACTAAATGCTTGACAGGGGCGGTTAAATCCGTAGAATTCGATCTCACAGGCGCGGGATGGAGCAGCCTGGTAGCTCGTCGGGCTCATAACCCGAAGGTCGTCGGTT
>NZ_MOMO01000242.1:0-20162 GCF_009933855.1 Pseudomonas sp. SG-MS2
GACTCGAGTTCATGTGTCGACGCCATCATCAGGGCCGACGCAGGCGACCGCGGCTGAACCAGTATCGCCTGATGCGTAACGGCTAGCGCGCAGTTAGCGAAGTCTGCGGCCTGAATCAGAGTGTCTTCGAGAGCGTAGAGGGCATGGGGTGGATCGGGGACTATCTTTAACATTATCCAATTCCTTGTAAGTGCGGCGACCTCTCTGCTGTCAAACAGAAGGGTGGCAGCGGTACGTGGGTTGACAGACCGGTGGAATTGGCAAGTTCCGGCGCACGCAAGCGTGCCCACACGTACAGCCGCCATAAAGATAGCTGTATGCCAAATACCGTCGCGGCCTGTCAAAGCCGTGTCGCTGATGTGCAGCAACAGGCCGAGACTAGAGCGCCAGCAGGGCGACCGCAACGGAAAACAGGCGGCTGAAGTATGTTTGGGAAATGGACTACAAGAAAGGGAAAAAATCTGATTTCCGAACACAAACAGAAACCAGCCGGACCCAGAACTGACCTTTACTCAGGGCCGCCAAAGGTACAAGCGCTGCCTCATGCCGTGTTCGCGACGCTGTTTCGTACAGCTACAGCGTCCGTAGCATCTCCCAGAACGATGCCCCTACGCCCGTGATACTTTCACCTGCAATCAACCCAGCTGCCGCTGTGATCGCAAAGCGCTCCGTGACGCTCGGCCATCGGCAGTTGACCAGCCATGTGAGCACTGCGCCAAAACCCATCATCATCGCGATCGACGCCGGCAATATGAATGCCAGCCCCAGTGCGGCGGTGCTCGGCAGCCAGCGGGCCGCCCGTTGCGGTAGTAGGCTGTCCAGCGTGCCCAACAGCACGCCTACAGCGCTGGCAGCCAAAATCGCCCAGCGAATCTCCGGCGACAGTGCTCCCAGCCCAACTGTCAGCGTCTGGGCCACCGCTTTCCAGGTCGCGACAGCCGGCGCAGGCCACTCCTCGGTAAGCAGCATGGCCTGCGGATCCGGGATCAGCATCAGGTAAACCAGCACGCCGACCACGCTGCCGATGAAAATACCGATGCATTGGGCAACGAGTTGCTTGTGCGGGGTCGCGCCGATCGCCAGGCCAACCTTGAAATCGTTCATCAGGTCTGTGGATTGCCCGGCCGCGCCACCCGCCGTGTTGGCGCTCATCAGGTTGATGGCCACCTGGCCGGGGGCGATCAGGCCGAAGCCGAGCTGCGACAGCTTGCCAATGGCGCCAATCGGTGCGATGCCGGTGGCCCCCACGACGCGCGCGGCGACGACGGCAAGGCAAATCGCCAAAGGAATGCTCAACAACGCCATCCACCAGTCGATCCCGAACAGCAGCGCCTGCAGGGCGACGACCAGAGCGACGGATAGCAGCAGGCCGGATGCAGGCCCTGGCGAAAACCGTATCCTGGCGCGCGGCGCCCGATGTGCAAGCGCATTTGCAGGCAACCGCCGTGACACTCGGAGCAGACGAACTGCCAATGAAGTCAAGGTTGCACAGACCATCAGGCTAACGCCCGGCCACAACAGCCACTCCACAAGCGCGGCGAACTGGGGGCCGCTGGCGTTCGGGGCGATCACTACCAATGCGTGGTCGATCAGCCACGGCGCTAGCCCGCCCCAGGCCAGCGCGGCGCCGAACAGCAACGTCAGGCCAACTCGAATGCCGATGATGCCGCCAAAGCCGATGAGCAACAGCGAAGGATCGACAGTAAAGGTCAGGCGCTCGAGCGCAGGCGTGGGTGCCCAGCGTGGTAGCGCCCAGACGAAGCCGTCAATCCACTTCACCAGCCCTGACAGCAGCGCGGCACTGCACAGAACCTTGATGCGAGACATGGCTTCGCGCCCATGATGGTAGATCTGCTGCAGCGTTTCCAGGGTCGCCATGCCTTCGGGGAACTTCAGGTCATGGTCGTTGAGCAAGGCGGGGCGCAGATACCAGGCGATCCAGATGCCCAGGAAACTTACGGAGAAAACCCAGGCCATCATCGGCACCGGGTCCAGTTGGTGGCCGGTGAGCAGCGTATAGGCAGGGATCGGCGCCACCAGCCCGCCGGAAATGATGGAAGCGGCGGCCGAAGCCACGGTCTGGTTGATGTTGCTTTCGTGCAGCGTCCAAACGGGCCGCTCCTTCTTGCGGCCCGCGATACCCTGCCACAGGGCGAAGCCGATCAGCAAAGCGATGATCGACATGTTGAATGACCAGCCGATCTTGAGCCCCGCATAGACATTCGATGGCGTGAGCAAAATGCCCAGCATCGCGCCGGTGAGCACAGCCCGCAGGCTCAGCTCACGTTCGATGCGAACCCTTGGGAGGGCGGCGGCTGGAGCATGTCCCATTACAAATCCCTTTCTAGATGGCGCAAGCGTTGTCTGCACAACTGAGCCCGGAAAGCCACGAAGGTTCAGTGGCAGCCAGTGTGACCCGGCTGGCAAAGAGATTTGAAAAATTTTGGCCCGGTTTGGCTATCTGTCAGTTATTGCGGTGCGCCGATGGGTAGCGCTTTTGAAATGGACGGTGCAATGGGCGATGAGACAAGCCACTGCAAATCGTGAGCAAAAGAAAGCCCGCCGGGAGGGGCGGGCAAAGGAGCGTCTATCACGTAGGGATAGCTTTAGTCTCTGCCTAGTGCCGTGAAAATTGAGTGAAAGAAAAGTCAGTGCGATGTGACGGGCGTCACTCCCATAACGCCTGCTGCACCTGTCATCGCTCTTGGCGCTGCTGCAGCGCAGTGCCAAAACCTCTCTGGCATGAAAGGCCTGTGTGGGCTCATTCGAGCCGGGGAAAACCGATTTTCTGAAAACAACCAGAAACCTGAACTAAAAAGCCCGGGGCTTTCACAAGCCCCGGGCCCTTTCTTCAGCAGCAAACCACTATCAGTGGAACTGCTCTTCTTCGGTCGAACCGGTCAGTGCCGTCACCGACGATGCGCCACCCTGAATCACGGTGGTCATGTCGTCGAAGTAGCCGGTGCCCACTTCCTGCTGGTGCGCCACGAAGGTGTAGCCTTTGCTGGCGTCGGCGAATTCCTGCTCCTGCAGCTTCACGTAGGCGGTCATGTCGTTGCGGGCGTAGTCGTGCGCCAGGTTGAACATGCCGTGCCACATGTTGTGGATACCAGCCAGGGTGATGAACTGGTGTTTGTAGCCCATGGCCGACAGCTCGCGCTGGAATTTGGCGATGGTGGCGTCGTCCAGGTTCTTCTTCCAGTTGAAGGAAGGCGAGCAGTTGTACGACAGCAGTTGGTCCGGGTATTCCTTCTTGATCGCTTCGGCGAAGCGGCGGGCTTCGTCCAGGTCCGGCTTGGCGGTTTCGCACCAGATCAGGTCGGCGTACGGCGCGTAGGCAAGGCCGCGGGCGATGGCCTGGTCGAGGCCGGCGCGGACCTTGTAGAAGCCTTCACGGGTACGCTCACCGATCACGAACGGCTGGTCGTACGGGTCGCAGTCGCTGGTCAGCAGGTCGGCGGCGTTGGCGTCGGTACGGGCCAGGATGATGGTCGGTACGCCCGATACGTCAGCGGCCAGGCGCGCTGCAACCAGCTTCTGCACGGCTTCCTGGGTAGGTACCAGGACCTTGCCGCCCATGTGGCCACACTTTTTCACCGAGGCCAGCTGGTCTTCGAAGTGCACGCCGGCGGCGCCCGCTTCGATCATGTTCTTCATCAGCTCGTAGGCGTTCAACACGCCGCCGAAACCGGCCTCAGCGTCCGCCACGATTGGCGCGAAGTAGTCGATGTAGCCTTCGTCGCCCGGGTTCTTGCCGGCTTTCCACTGGATCTGGTCGGCGCGGCGGAACGAGTTGTTGATGCGCTTGACCACAGTCGGTACGGAGTCGACCGGGTACAGCGACTGGTCAGGGTACATGGACTCGGCCGAGTTGTTGTCGGCGGCCACCTGCCAGCCAGACAGGTAGATGGCCTGGATGCCGGCCTTGACCTGCTGCACTGCCTGGCCGCCGGTCAGGGCGCCCATGCAGTTGACGAAATCTTTTTCTGGGCGGAAGGACGGGTGGGCACCCTCGGTGACCAGCTTCCACAGTTTTTCTGCACCCAGGCGGGCCAGGGTGTGCTCCGGCTGCAGGGAGCCACGCAGGCGAACGACATCGGCGGCGGTGTAGGTACGGGTCACGCCTTTCCAGCGCGGGTTTTCGGCCCAGTCTTTCTCGAGGGCTGCAATTTGCTGTTCGCGTGTCAGTGCCATGGAAATAAACCTCGTCGCATCGATCTTGGGGTAATTGTGCTGATGCTCACGAAGCGAATCAGGGGTGTGGCGGCTGTCCTGTTCGGGGGAGTGCGGCGGCGAACGCGAAGGCTCGAAGGGGGAAGGAGTTGCAGCCTGGGCGAGGGCATGCGCCGGCAGGTCGGCTCGTGGATGCCTTGCTGCGGTGCTACGCGATTGCCAGAACTGCGGTGATCCGCTTCCGTCCCTCGGGACAACTTCTTCGTTGCAGTCGCAATCCCGTCGAACCGCCTTGTGGGCCGTATAGACACGAGGTGCCTCCAAGGGTGGGAGGAGGGCGCCTCGAAGGCCCTTGCCAGGGCCCCTGATTAGCGGGAGCGAGGCCATCATGCCCTTGGGAAAAAGAGCCTGTCAAATGTTTTGTAGTGCTTTTTTGGGCTTACTACATCTTTGGTCTAATGCGACTTGTTGGTCAGTTTCAAGGCCTTTGGTCGAGGCCTTGATTTGCCTGGGATCAGTCGAGAAGGTCGACTTTGACACGTAAAGTCATGTTTTCACCCCGTTGGGTGCTGTAAGTGTGGCTTGACGCGCTGAGATCGGCCTGGCTCTGCTGGTTGAACCCAGCCAGGGTAATCCACTCACCGAGCTTGCCGGTGACCGTCGTGTCGGTACTTTGTACTTTCACTACATCAGCACGTTCATGGCTCATTCGGTCATTATTGGTGCTTATTTGCAGGCGAACGGTTTCGCCGATCAGGCTTGGGGTCACGTAGAAACCCTGGGTCACATTACGGTATTCGGTGTTGCTCTGGATGCGCCCATAGCCGTCGGTGCTGGTACTGGTGACAGGGATGCTCTGGCCGACCTGGATCAGCGCCGGTTGGCCTTCGCTGGCCTGGACCTGTTGCAGGCCACCATCCCGGTTGCTGGTGCCGTAATGGATGATGCGCGCATTGCCACGGTTGTCCTGATAGTTGCTGTCGTTGTTGTCGACGCTGATCATCAGGCGCTTGGGCGCGGTGTCCAGCTGTTGCAGCAGGGCGCGCAGGTCGTCTACGCGTTCGGGGCTGGCAGTGACGATCAACTTGTTCTCGAAGGCGCTGACGCTACCGTCCTTGCCAATGAACGACTGGGCGGCGGGCAGCAGTTCGGCGCTGCTGCGGTGCTGCAGCGGCAGCACTTCGGTGGCGGCTTGGGCGGCCAGGCTGGCGGCCAGCAGCAGGGAAGTTAGAAAGGGGCGTAGCGCCATGTCCATGATCTCCGCAGGTGGAATCAACATGATGGCAAAATTGTGCGACTCGTGCCGGTTGTCCATCACAAGGTGTCTTTTATCCTGCTTTTATTCTATAAGATATAAATTATAGTCATCTGGATAATTCAGGATATTGCCATGAGCCTTGCCCGCCCGATCTTCCGCCGCGAACAGTTGGCTCAAGCCCTGGTACGGGACCTGGCCGGCGAATCGTTCGTCGACTACAGCTCGGGTATGTTCCTCGCTGCGCCAAGGCGCACGGGCAAGAGCACCTTCCTGAACAACGACTTCATTCCAGCCTGCCTGGAGCGTGGCTGGCTGCCGGTGTATGTCGACCTGTGGTCTGACCGTGATGCCGACCCTGCCGAGTTGATCAGCTGTGCCATCGGCAGCGCTCTGGCGCGTTTTGAAAGTACCTTGGCCAAAGCCGCGAAGAAGGCGGGTATCGACAAGATCAACCTGCTGCGTACGCTCAGCTGGGATTTCACCCGCCCGCAACTGCCCGCCGGTACCACGCTGGCCCAGGCACTTGCGGTGCTGCATCAGGTGTGCGGGCAAATGGTGGTGCTGGTGGTGGATGAGGCGCAGCATGCCCTCAACAGCGAGGGTGGGCTGAACGCCATGTTCGCGCTCAAGGCGGCGCGCGATCACCTCAACCGGGGTGACCGCCCCGATGGCCTGCGCCTGGTGTTTACCGGGTCCAGCCGGGACAAGCTGGCCAATCTGGTGCTCAAGAGCAAGCAGCCATTCTATGGCGCCAGCATCACTGCGTTTCCGCTGTTGGGGCGGGACTTCGTCGACTTCGTGACCGGTGTCTGGAATGGCCGTCTGGCGGCCAGCAACCAGTTCAAGGCCGAGGACCTGGAGTATGCCTTTGAGCGTGTTGGCCGGCGCCCGGAGATGCTCGGCAAGCTGCTCACCGAGGTGAGTATCGGGCTGGGCGAGGCAGGCAACCTTGGCGAGCTGCTGCGCACCGGTGCGCTGAACCATCAGGCCGGGGTGTGGAGCGACTACGAAAGTGCCTGGAACGAGCTGTCTGCCTTGCAACAGGCGGTGCTGGCAGTGATGGCCGAGCGCACGCGGGCCCGGCAGCCGTTCTCGCCCTTCACCGAACAGACCTTCATCGACGTCAATCGCAAGCTGGAACAGGCTGCTGCCGAAGCCAACGCCACGACACCCAATGTGCAAAAAGCCCTGGATGCCTTGCGGGAAAAGGAGCTGGTGTGGAAGGCCAATCGCGGCGAGTACGCGCTGGAGGATGTGGCAATGGCCGAGTGGCTGGCGCGCGGCTAGGGCTGGCCCGCTCGCGGTGGTCACTGCCAGACAAATTCCGTAACATCCCGCCCTTCGATTGTTTTCAGTACCGGCCGCCTGGCCCTGCATCACAGGACACCCATGAAACCCGCCCGACTTCGCGCCGACCTGCTCGCCGGCCTGACCACTTCATTCGCTCTGGTGCCCGAGTGCATCGCTTTCGCCCTGGTGGCGCACCTAAACCCGCTGATGGGCCTGTACGGCGCCTTCATCATCTGTACCCTCACCGCGCTGTTCGGCGGCCGCCCGGGCATGATCTCCGGTGCTGCCGGCTCGATGGCGGTGGTGATCGTCGCCCTGGTGGTGCAACACGGTGCGCAGTATCTGCTGGCCACCGTGCTGTTGGGCGGTGTGGTGATGATCTTGTTCGGCCTGTTGCGCCTGGGCAAGCTGGTGCGCCTGGTGCCGTATCCGGTGATGCTTGGCTTCGTCAACGGCCTGGCGATCGTCATCGCCATGGCCCAGCTGGAGCATTTCAAGACGGGTGAGCAGTGGCTCAGCGGCACGCCCCTTTGGCTGATGATCGGCCTGGTGGCACTGACCATGCTGGTGGTATACGTGCTGCCAAAGCTGACCCGTGCCGTGCCGCCAGCGCTGGTGGCGATCCTCGGCGTTGGCCTTTTGGTGTACCTGCTCGACCTGCCAACCCGCACCCTTGGCGACATGGCGCACATTGCTGGTGGGCTGCCGACGCTGGCCCTGCCGGATGTGCCCTGGAACCTTGAAACGCTGAAGATCATCGCCCCTTACGCGGTGCTGATGGCCATGGTCGGCTTGCTGGAGACCCTGCTGACCCTGAACCTCACCGACGAGATCACCGAGAGCCGCGGCTACCCGGACCGCGAGTGCGTGGCCTTGGGTGCAGCCAACATGGTTTCCGGCTTGTGCGGTGGCATGGGCGGCTGCGCGATGATCGGCCAGACGGTGATCAACCTCAGCTCCAATGGCCGCGGCCGGCTGTCCGGCGTGGTGGCGGGGGTGATGATCCTGCTGTTCGTGCTGTTCCTGTCGCCGCTGATCGAGCGTATCCCGTTGGCGGCGCTGGTCGGGGTAATGTTCGTGGTCGCCCAGCAGACATTCGCGTGGGCGTCCTTGCGCGTGCTGCACAAAGTGCCGGTGAGCGATGTGCTGGCGATCATTGCCGTGACGGTGGTCACCGTGTTCACCGACCTGGCCACGGCCGTACTGTTCGGCATTGTCATCGCGGCGGTGAATTTTGCCTGGCAGCATGCGCGGGAGCTGTATGCCGACAGCCATGAAGACGCCGAGGGGGTCAAGCATTACCAGGTGCATGGCACGCTGTTCTTCGCCTCGGTCACGCCGTTTCTCAACCAGTTCGACCCTGCGGGTGACCCGGCCAAGGTTACCCTGGATTGTCAGCACGTGAGCTTCGTCGATTACTCGGCAATTGCTGCGTTGAAGACCTTGCGCGAGCGGTATGCCAAGGCGGGCAAGCAGCTGCGGGTGGTGCATCTGTCCGAGCGCTGCAAGAAACTGTTGAAGCGCGCTGGCGAGCAGCACTGAGTTTTTGCGGGGGCTGTGCTGGCCCTATCGCCGGCATAGCCCTCGCGGCTTCACTCCCCGCGATTCTTCTTCACAATGCCGTCAGCAATGCTCGCCGGCGCCTCGGCATAACGGGTGAACTCCATCGTGTAGCTGGCCCGCCCTTGGGTCATCGAGCGCATCGAGGTGGCGTAGCCGAACATTTCTCCCAGCGGCACCTCGGCACGGATCACCTTGCCGGCGGGGGTCTCGTCGCCATCTTGGATCATGCCGCGGCGCCGGCTCAGGTCGCCCATGATGTCGCCTTGGTATTCCTCGGGCGTGACCACTTCGACCTTCATCACCGGCTCCAGCAACACCGCTCCGCCTTTTTGCGACAGCTGCTTGGTAGCCATGGAGGCAGCGATCTTGTAGGCCATCTCGTTGGAGTCGACGTCGTGATAGGAGCCGTCGAACACCGCAGCCTTGAGGCTGATCAGTGGGTAGCCGGCAAGCACGCCGTTCTTCATCTGCTCCTCGATGCCTTTCTGGATCGCCGGGATGTACTCGCGGGGTACCACGCCGCCAACGATCTCGTTGATGAACTCCAGGCCTTCCTTGCCTTCATCGCCCGGTGCAAAGCGGATCCAGCAGTGCCCATACTGGCCGCGCCCGCCGGACTGGCGAACGAAGCGGCCCTCGATCTCGCAGGTGTTGCGGATCTTTTCGCGGTAGGCCACCTGGGGCTTGCCGATATTGGCCTCGACGTTGAACTCACGCCGCATGCGGTCGACGATGATGTCCAGGTGCAGTTCGCCCATGCCTGAAATGATGGTCTGGCCGGTCTCCTCATCAGTGCGCACGCGGAACGAGGGGTCTTCCTGGGCCAGCTTGCCCAGGGCGATGCCCATTTTCTCCTGGTCGGCTTTGGTTTTGGGTTCTACGGCCACGGAGATCACCGGGTCCGGGAAGTCCATGCGCTCGAGGATGATCGGTTTGTCCATGTCGCAAAGCGTGTCGCCGGTCGTCACGTCCTTCATGCCGATCAGGGCGGCGATGTCGCCGGCGCATACATCCTTGATTTCTGCACGTTGGTTGGCGTGCATCTGCACCATTCGGCCGATGCGCTCCTTCTTGCCTTTGACCGAGTTGAGCACTGCGTTGCCGGAACTGAGCACCCCGGAGTACACCCGGGCAAACGTGAGCGTGCCGACGAACGGGTCGGTCGCGATCTTGAACGCCAGGGCCGAAAACGGTTCGTTGTCGTCGGCGTGGCGCTCCAGGTGTTTCTCTTCGTCGTCCGGGTCGGTGCCCTTGATTGCCGGGATTTCGGAGGGCGCGGGCAGGTAGTCGATCACCGCATCGAGCATCAGCGGCACGCCTTTGTTCTTGAACGAGGAGCCAAGGATGGTCGGCACGATTTCGTTGGCAATGGTGCGCTGGCGCAGGGCGGCCTTGATCTCGTCGATGCTCAGCTCCTCGCCATCGAGAAACTTGGTGGTCAACTCATCATTGGCCTCGGCCGCCGCTTCGACCATGTGCGCACGCCATTCGTCGGCCAGTGCCTTGAGTTCGTCCGGGATTTCTTCTTCGCGGTAGGTGGTGCCATGGTCGGCGTCGTTCCAGTAGATCGCCTTCATCTTCACCAGGTCGATCTGGCCGATGAAGTTCTCTTCGCTGCCGATGGCCAGCTGGATGGGTACTGGGTGATGCCCCAGGCGCTTGTCGATCTGTTTGACCACGCGCAGGAAGTCTGCGCCTTGGCGGTCCATCTTGTTGATATAGGCCAGGCGCGGGACGTGATACTTGTTGGCCTGGCGCCACACCGTCTCGGACTGCGGCTCTACCCCGTCGGCACCGCTGAACACCACCACGGCGCCATCGAGCACGCGCAGCGAACGTTCCACCTCGATGGTGAAGTCGACGTGGCCGGGGGTATCGATGATGTTGAAACGGTACTTGTCGGCGAACTGCTTGGTCGAGCCCTGCCAGAAGGCCGTGGTCGCCGCCGAGGTGATGGTGATGCCGCGTTCCTGTTCCTGGGCCATCCAGTCCATGGTCGCGGCGCCATCGTGCACCTCGCCCATCTTGTGGTTGACCCCGGTGTAGAACAGGATGCGCTCGGTGGTCGTGGTCTTGCCGGCATCCACGTGGGCGACGATACCAATGTTGCGGTACAGCTCGATGGGCGTTGTGCGGGCCATGACGGACTACCTGCGGATGAGCGGATTCTCCCAAGGTAGCAGAGCGGGAGAATCCTGCTTTACCGCCGGGCCGTCAGTCGGCCTGGGCTTGCAGCAGCCACTGGCCGTCCACTTCGCGGGCAACGCCGCTGGCGGGCAGCAGGGCCAGCAGGCGCTCGTGCAGAGCCGCTTCGGTGAAGGTCTTGAGGGTGGTCAGGTCCAGGGCACCGACCGGGTTCAGGTCTGCCTTGGTGTACGACAGCCAGGCTTTTTTCAGTACCTGCGCCACGTCGCTGCCGGCTGTGGTGGCGAAACGGCGGTGCCATTGGCGACCATCGAGGGTGAAGCTGTGGGCGTGGGTATAGGTGCTTTCGTCGCCACCTTCGGTGCAGCGGTGGCAGCGGCACGGGCCTTCGCCGAAGGCGTTGCGCAGGTAAGCGTTGAAATCCACGACGGGCTTGAGGGTCAGGCGTTTGTCGACCTCGAACAGGTCGGCGATCAGGGGTTCTTCGGCGCTCACTCGGTGTCCTCGTGTGGTGTGGCGTGCATCGGCGGGCACCCTAACAGATCAGGGCGGGGGTGGCCATTAGAGACAACTGCGCACAGCTGCCGTACTCTACGCGCCCGCAAGCCTGCATCCAACACCGAGGTAACCCCGCTTGAGCACCCAGTTCCCGTACACCGCCACCGTCACCATCAGCGCCGAAGACCGTGGGGGCGATATCGAGGCCTCGGAAAACCCCAGCATGCGTGTTGGCCTGGAAGCCGTGACCGAAACCCTGAAGAAGGTGCATTTCGTCGGCACGCTCGCGGCTCCGGAAAAGCCGGCCACGCATATCTGCGTGACGCTGGAGAACGGCCTTACCTACTACGGCCCGATCGTCAACGGCCACGCCGAACTCGAAGGCGGCTGGATCGCTTTCGAGTCCGACATGCTCACCCCGGAAGAGCTGGGCCTGTAAGCCTCAGTTCAACTCGACCAGGCACTGCTCGAAGATGTTCAACCCTTCTTCGAGCACCTCGGCTTCGATGGTCAGTGGCGCCAGCAGGCGAATGATGTGTCGCGCCTTGCCGCTGGGCATCAGCAACAGGCCTTTTGCCCTTGCTGCATCCATGACCTTGGCCAGCTGAGCGGGGGCAGGGCTGCCGTCTGCATTGACGAATTCGATCCCGCGCATCGCGCCGACGCCTGTCAGGCGTCCGATGACCGGGAAGCGTTGCTGCCAGCGTTCAACCCGGCTGACGATGGCCTGCTCCTGGCGCTCGCCCCATGTGGCGACGTTCTCATCGGTCATCTGCGCCAGGCTCGCCAGCGCCGCTGCACAGGCAATCGGATTGCCCGAATAGGTCCCGCCGAGGCCGCCCTTGGGCAGCGCCGCCATCAACGCCTGGCGCCCGACCACCGCCCCCAGCGGCATGCCGCCGGCGATACTCTTGGCCAACAGCAGCAGGTCTGGCTCGATGCCCAGCCGCGGGAAGGCGAAGCGCTGGCCGGTGCGGCCGAAACCCGACTGGATCTCGTCGATGATGATCAGGATCCCGCGCTCGTCGCAGAAACGGCGCAGCGCCTGAGCAAAGGCCGGGTCCAGGGCGAGGAAGCCCCCTTCACCTTGCACGGGCTCCAGGATGAACGCCGCCACGTCCTCTACTGCCAGCTCGACGCTGAACAGGCGGTCCATGGCCTTGAGCGCCTGCTCGCAAGTGACGCCGGTATCGGCGCTGGGGTAGGGCAGGTGGTACACCGGCCCCGGCAGTTCACCGACGCGTTGTTTGTAGGGGGCGACCTTGCCGTTGAGGTTCAGGGTTGCCAGGGTGCGGCCATGAAAGCCGCCATCGAAGGCGATGATGGCGCGCTTGCCGGTGGCACCGCGGGCGACTTTGAGGGCGTTTTCCGCCGCTTCTGCGCCACTGTTGGTAAGCATGCCGGCCAGCGGGTAGCTGACCGGCACGAACGCGCGCAGGCGCTCCATGAGCTCCAGGTAAGGGCCGTGAGGCGCCGCGTTGAAAGCATAGTGGGTCAGGCGCGTGGCCTGGGCCTGGATGGCCGCGACCACGGCCGGGTTGCAGTGGCCCAGGTTGAGCACGCCGATGCCGCCGACGAAGTCGATGTAACGTTTGCCGTCGGTATCCCAGACTTCGGCATTACGGCCATGGGAAAGTGTAATCGGATGAACGATGGCAATGGATTGGCTGATACTTTCCAGATTCATGGGCACGCGGACCTTGTTCGAGTTTCTTAATATCGAAGCGCGCCGAAGTGTTGTTCCGCAAACGAATTATTCGATTGCGTTCATTCCCTGGATTCGCGAACTTGGTCAATCTCCCTCTGCCACGCGTTCAGCAATCCACTGCACGAAGGCCCTGATCTTCGGCACCTCTGCCGCATGCTCGGCATGGGCGATGAAGTGCCGGCCATTGCTCGCCACCGGGTGGTCCCACGCCACTACCAGCTTGCCTTCGCTCAACTCCTCGGCCACCAGATAGCGCGGGATCAGGGCGATGCCGCAACCGGCGATGGCCGCTCGGATGCACAGGTAGAACGTGTCGAAGCGCGGCCCGTGGTAGCTGTTCTGGCTGTGCAGGCCCAGCCCCAGAAACCATTCGTGCCAGGCCTCCGGGCGTGATGCGCATTGCAGCAAGCGGTGTTCGGTGAGGGCTTGGGCACTGTCGAAGCGGTGCCTGGCCTGTAGCTGCGGGGTACACACCGGCACCACCTCTTCGCTGAACAGTTCGATGCAGGTCGCCCCTGGCCAGGTGCCCTGGCCGAAAAAGAAGGCGATGTCGGCCTTGGCCTGCACCAGGTCGAACGGCTCCAGTTCGTTGCGGATGTCCAGGTGGATGCGCGGGTAGCGGTCACCGAAGCCCTTGAGCCTGGGCACCAGCCAGCGCGCACCGAAGGTGGGCTGGGTGGCGATGCGCAGCACTTCGGTTTCGTCGCCATAGCTGAGGATGTAGCGGCTGGAAATGTCGATCTGGTTAAGGATCTTGTTCACTTCGGTCAGGTACAGGGCGCCCGCCGGCGTCAGGTGCAGGCGCCGGCGAATGCGCTGGAACAGCGAGTGCGCCAGCATTTCTTCAAGTTGCGCGACCTGCTTGCTGACGGCGCTCTGGGTCAGGTGCAGTTCCTGTGCCGCCCGGGTGAAGCTCAGGTGGCGGGCGGCCGCTTCGAAGCACTGCAGGGCGGTAGTCGAGGGCATCAGGCGTTTGGACATGGCAGGCGCGTACCGAGCAAAAAAGGAAGGAGTTCATTCCGTATTGGAATCATGTGCTTCGAAAAGGTCGTTTGTTGACCTCGCCCTATAGATTAATACTGACCTGGATCAACGATTACAACCGGTACTGCGAAGAGGAGGCAAGTGCACCGCCGGCGACTTCAAAACAAGAAAAAAGAGCATCACGACTTACAAGAATTCTGCTCCAACTTTTTCAGCCGTCCCTGCGGCGGCCGACCCATTCGAGGGTTCTCCATGGCTTCGCTAGAAAACAAGAAACAGCGTTCCCTGCAGCACGGCCTGACCTCCCGTCAGGTGTCGATGATTTCCATTGCCGGCATCATTGGCGCCGGCCTGTTCATCGGTTCCTCCAACGCCATTGCCACCGCTGGCCCGGCCATTCTCATCTCCTACGCCATGACTGGCCTGCTGGTGTTGCTGGTGATGCGCATGCTTGGCGAAATGGCCATCGCCAACCCCAACAGCGGCTCCTTCTCCACGTACGCCTCCGAGGCCATCGGCCCCTGGGCAGGGTTCACCATCGGCTGGCTGTACTGGTGGTTCTGGGTGCTGATCATCCCGGTCGAAGCCATCGCCGGGGCTGACATCCTGCATGCCTACTTCCCGGCGGTACCGTCCTGGCTGTTCGCCTTCCTGATCATGTTCTTGCTGTCGGGCACCAACCTGGTCAGCGTGAAGAACTTCGGTGCGTTCGAGTACTGGTTTGCCCTGGTCAAGGTAATCGCGATCATTGCCTTCATCGTGGTCTGCAGCCTGGCTGTGTTCGGCTTCTGGCCGCTGGCCGAAGTCTCAGGGGTGAGCCGGCTTTGGGACAGCGGCGGGTTCATGCCCAATGGCTTCGGTACGGTGCTCGGTGGCGTGCTGATCACCATCTTCTCGTTCTTTGGCGCCGAGATCGTCACCATTGCCGCTGACGAGACCGCCAACCCGAAAGACAAGATTCGCCGCGCCACCAACCTGGTGGTGTACCGCATCGCGATCTTCTACCTGGCCTCGATCTTCCTGGTGGTGTCGCTGGTGGCCTGGAACGATCCGCAACTCAAGGCCGTGGGCTCGTTCCAGCGGGTACTTGAGGTGCTGAATGTGCCCGGGGCGAAACTGCTGGTCGACCTGGTGGTGCTGGTGGCGGTCACCAGTTGCATGAACTCCGGCCTCTATACCGCTTCGCGGATGCTGTATTCCCTGGGTGCCCGCGGCCAGGCACTGAGCATGACCAAGCGTATCTCCGGTGCTGGCGTGCCGACCGTGGCGGTGGTCCTCTCGACCCTGGCAGGCTTTGCCGGCTGCTTCGTCAACTACGTATTCCCCGGCAAGGTGTTCGGCTTCCTGCTGTCGACCACCGGTGCGATTGCCTTGCTGGTGTACCTGGTGATTGCCGTCTCGCAGTTGCGCATGCGGGCCCGGGCTGATCGAGAGGGGCGGCCGCTGGAGTTGAAGATGTGGTTGTTCCCCTGGCTGACCTGGCTGGTGATCGGCACCATCGTGATGGTACTGGGCTACATGCTGTTCAGTGATGCGTACCGTTATGAGACGCTGATGACGGCCGGGGTGACGTTGTTCATCGTGCTGGTTTCGCTGACCCAGCGGCGTGCCAGGGCGGTGGCGCAGCCTGCCTGACCCTTGCGGGGCGCTTTGCGCCCCGCATTTTCATTGGCCCATGCCCAACGCGGCGCTACCATGCAGCTTGCATCCCTTCCCATTCCAAAAAGCACAGGAAGCGTATGACCGTACAAGCTCTCTCCCTGCAGGCGCTGGCCGCACCCGACGGCAT
This sequence comes from Pseudomonas sp. SG-MS2, assembly GCF_009933855.1. Taxonomy (NCBI): domain Bacteria; kingdom Pseudomonadati; phylum Pseudomonadota; class Gammaproteobacteria; order Pseudomonadales; family Pseudomonadaceae; genus Pseudomonas; species Pseudomonas sp. SG-MS2. The sequence continues at coordinate 15,409 of NZ_MOMO01000242.1, forward strand.
TTGCTACGGCTGCGGCGTTGCCCACCCCAGCGGCCTGCATGTGCAGAGCCATTGGGACGCCGACGGTATCCATCTGCTGTGCCGTCACACGCCCGACACCACCTTCACCGGCTGGCCGGGGCTCGTCTACGGCGGCCTGCTGGCGATGCTGGTCGATTGCCACTCCAACTGGGCTGCCATGGCTTACCACTACCGGGCCGAAGGGCGTACCCCCGGCAGCCTGCCGCGTATCGACTGTGTCACCGGCAGCCTGGGCCTGAACTACCTCAAGCCCACACCCATGGGGGTCGAGCTGCTGCTCAAGGCGCGTGTGGAAGGCGAAGTCGGGCGCAAGACACGGGTAATCTGCGAGGTCTGGGCGGGGGATGTGCTGACCGTCTGCGCCGATTCGGTGTTCGTCCGTGTGGATACCGAAAAGCTCAAGTTCAAGGCCCATGGCCAGGTGAGCTGACAACGGCAGGAGAGCCCCATGACCCGCTGTAAGCGCGAGCTGCCCGGCCACCGTTGGTTGTGCACCTGGACGGTGTGTGATGCCCATTGAGTTGATACCTGCCACCGATGCCCACCGCACCTTCGCCCGTGACCTCACGCGTCGGGCCATGCTGGCGTACTACCGGGAGTTCGATCTGTTGTGGATCGAAGAAGCGTTCGATCAGGCCTGGGATTGGCGCGAGCAGTGGCTGGTCGTAGACGGGGACCGCGTGCTGGGCTTCTGCAGCCTCAGCAAGGATCGCCAGGCATTGTTCATTCGCGAGCTGCACCTGCTGCCTGAGCATCGCGGGCAAGGGGTTGGCAGTTGGGTGCTGCAAGCGCTGGCTGCCAAGGCGGCGCAGCAGAGGCTGCCGTTGCTGCGCTTGATGGTGTTCAAGAGCAACCCGGCGCGGCGGCTGTACCGGCGCCAGGGGTTTGTCGAAATGGGCGAGGATGAGTGTTTTGTGCGTATGCAGAAGGTGGTCGGCTGATCTTTGCTGATCGAGCTTGCGGCCCTAGGTGCTGGCTCAATACTGGCTTGCGACCCCGGCGTGCGATGGGCATAGTGACCGAGCAGTCTGCAAGAGCCCACAGGGTTGTGAGCAGTATCCGACGATGGCTAGGGAAGCAGGAGAAGCATCAGTATGAATGGGCTCGGTACGCGTCTTAGGGAAGAGCGTGAACGGCTGGGGATGACCCAGCGGGTGTTTGGTGATATCGGCGGCGTCGAGCCCAATGCCCAGGGCAAATATGAAAGTGGCGAGCGCACACCGAGGGTCGATTACCTGGCTGCCCTGACGGCCAGAGGAGTCGACGCGCTCTATGTACTCAGCGGTGTGCGCACCCCGGCGCCGCTGGAAAGCCTGACGGCGGATGAAACCGGTTTAGTGGCTGCGTTCAGGCGCCTGGCGGCCGACGACAAAGCGGCGTTTAGGCATTTGCTGGAGCGCCTGATGGGCGATGCAGGCCGCAGTGAAGCGATGCGGCCACAGTGGCGTGAGCGTAGGACATTTCCGAAGGAAGTTTTACGCTAGGCCCGTCTTGAAAAATTTTGTTAAGGTGGCGGGATCCAATCGCCCTGTTGACGAGGTGTCTGCTTGATTAGGGTCCTAGTGGTCGACGACCACGATCTGGTGCGAACCGGTATTACACGCATGCTGGCCGATATCGACGGCTTGCAGGTAGTGGGGGAGGCGGATTCGGGCGAGTCGGCGCTCAAGCTGGTCCGGGAGCTCAAGCCGGATGTCGTGCTGATGGACGTCAAGATGCCTGGTATCGGTGGCCTTGAGGCTACCCGCAAATTGTTGCGTAGCCACCCTGACACCAAGGTGGTGGCCGTGACCGTGTGTGAAGAAGACCCGTTCCCCACGCGCCTGATGCAGGCCGGGGCGGCCGGCTACCTGACCAAGGGCGCGGGGCTGGACGAGATGGTCCAGGCCATCCGTCTGGCGTTTGCCGGGCAGCGTTACATCAGCCCGCAGATTGCTCAGCAACTGGCGCTCAAGTCGTTCCAACCGCAAGGGTCGCCGTTCGACGCCCTGTCGGAGCGGGAAATCCAGATCGCCCTGATGATCGTCGGTTGCCAGAAGGTTCAGCTCATCTCGGACAAGTTGTGCCTGTCGCCCAAGACCGTCAATACTTACCGGTATCGGATCTTTGAAAAACTCTCGGTCACCAGCGACGTCGAACTGACCTTGCTGGCCGTTCGCCACGGTATGGTCGACGCAAGCCTCTGAACCTCATGTCCCAAGTCTTTGATGCCAGCGCGTTCCTGGCGACCTGTAGCGCTCGCCCGGGCGTCTACCGGATGTTCGATAGCGAGACTCGGCTGCTCTATGTGGGCAAGGCCAAGAACCTCAAAAAGCGTTTGGCCAGCTATTTCCGCAAGACCGGCCTGGCGCCTAAAACCGCTGCGCTGGTAGGGCGCATCGCCCAGGTCGAAACCACCATCACTGCCAATGAGACCGAGGCGCTGCTGCTCGAGCAGAACCTCATCAAGCAGTGGCGGCCGCCGTACAACATTCTGCTGCGCGACGATAAATCCTACCCGTATGTGTTTCTGTCCGACGGCCAATTCCCACGGCTGGGCATTCACCGTGGCGCGAAAAAAGCCAAGGGGCGCTACTTTGGTCCATACCCCAGCGCCGGGGCCATCCGCGAAAGCCTCAGCCTGCTGCAAAAAGCCTTCTCGGTACGCCAATGCGAGGACAGCTACTACGCCAACCGTACCCGCCCATGCCTGCAGTACCAGATCAAGCGCTGCAAGGGGCCGTGTGTGGGGCTGGTCGACGCAGAGGAATATGCCGAGGATGTGCGCCATTCGGTGATGTTCCTCGAGGGCCGCAGCCAGCAGTTGGGCAATGAGCTCAATGCCGAGATGGAAAAGGCCGCGATGGCCCTGAACTTCGAGAAGGCAGCCGAGCTGCGCGACCAGATCGCCTTGCTGCGCCGGGTCCAGGACCAGCAATACATGGAAGGCGGGTCTGGTGATGTGGATGTGGTCGCCGCCTTCGTCAACCCCGGTGGCGCCTGCGTGCACCTGATCAGCGTGCGCGGTGGGCGGGTGCTGGGCAGCAAGAACTTCTTCCCGCAGGTCGGTATTGAAGAAGAGGTGGCCGAAGTGATGGCCGCTTTCCTGTCCCAGTACTACCTGGGCAATGCCGAGCGCGAATTGCCGGGTGAGTTGATCGTCAACGTGGTGCACGAGGACTTCGCTGCCATCAGCGAGGCACTGCAAACCCTGCGCGGCCGCGAGCTGACCATCAGCCACCGCGTGCGTGGCACCCGTGCCCGTTGGCAGCAACTGGCGGTGACCAACGCCGAACAGGCGCTCAATGCCCGCCTGGCCAACCGCCAGCACATGGCTTCGCGGTTCGAGGCCCTGGCCGAGGTGCTGGGCCTGGACGAAGTGCCCCAGCGCCTGGAGTGCTACGACATCAGCCACTCCAGCGGCGAGGCGACGGTAGCCAGTTGCGTGGTATTCGGCCCCGAAGGCCCGCTCAAGTCCGATTACCGTCGCTTCAATATCGAAGGCGTGACCGCCGGCGACGACTACGCCGCTATGCACCAAGCCCTGACGCGCCGCTACGGGCGTATCAAGGACGGCGAGGGCAAATTGCCTGACGTGCTGCTGGTGGACGGCGGCAAGGGCCAGCTGAACATGGCCCGCGAAGTGATGCAGGAGCTGGCCTTCACCGACCTGACCCTGCTCGGTGTGGCCAAGGGCGTGACCCGCAAGGCCGGTTTCGAGACCCTTTACCTCAATGACGTGGCGCACGAGTTCACCCTCAAGGGCGACAACCCGGCGCTGCACCTGATCCAGCAGATCCGCGACGAAGCTCACCGTTTTGCCATCACTGGCCACCGCGCCCGCCGCGGCAAGGCCCGCCGTGTGTCCAGCCTGGAAGACGTTGCCGGGGTAGGGCCCAAGCGCCGCCGCGACCTGCTGAAACATTTCGGCGGCCTGCAGGAGCTCAACCGCGCCAGTATCGATGAAATCGCCAAAGCCCCCGGCATCAGTAAAAAGCTTGCCGAGTCGATTTATGCCAGCCTGCATAGCGAGTAGAATGCGGGCTCAACCCGCAGCCAGTCGTACCGATGAATATTCCAAACCTGCTCACCGTTCTACGCGTCCTGCTCATTCCGATCTTCATCTTGCTGTTCTATATGCCCTATCACTGGAGCTATATGGCCGCCAGCACGGTGTTCGCCATCGCCGCCGCCACCGACTGGCTGGACGGCTACCTTGCCCGTCGCCTGCAGCAGAGCACGCCGTTCGGCGCGTTCCTCGACCCTGTGGCCGACAAGCTGATGGTCGCCGTAGCCCTGGTGCTGCTGGTGCAGGTGCACGCCAACTTCTGGCTGACCCTGCCGGCCGCCGTGATCATCGGCCGCGAAATCGTCGTTTCGGCCCTGCGCGAGTGGATGGCTGAACTGGGGGCGCGGGCGCATGTGGCGGTGTCCAACCTCGGCAAGTGGAAAACCGCAGCGCAAATGCTGGCGCTGATCATCTTGCTGGCCAACCCGCCGCTGGTGACCTTCTGGGTGATTCTGGGCTACGGGTTGCTGCTGGTTGCCGCTGCGCTGACGCTGTGGTCCATGGCCCATTACCTGTTGGCCGCCTGGCCGCACCTGCGTGAAGGTTCGGAACAAAAATAAAACTTTTTTGAATCAAGGGGTTGACGCCGTTTTAGATATCGCTAGAATGGCACCCATCACGACGCGGGAATAGCTCAGTTGGTAGAGCACGACCTTGCCAAGGTCGGGGTCGCGAGTTCGAGTCT
>NZ_MOMO01000243.1:0-43310 GCF_009933855.1 Pseudomonas sp. SG-MS2
CCCGCCGTTCGCCTGCTCGATGAAGGCGGTGCACACACCCATGGCATGGGCCGCACCCGCAGGGCGCTTGTAGTTGCCGCCGCTCGTGATGGTCGGCACCGGATCGGTGATAGCTGCTCCCTCGCTGTTGAACCTGAACTTGACAAGATGCGCCGATGCCAGCGCCCGGTGGCTCTGGGTCATCAGGGTACCCATTGGCTGGTCAGCTGCTACTGGCTTACCGGCATACACCGGGCCGCCGGCCCCAACCATTACTGGGCTGGCCATCATCAATTCGCCGCGGTTGGCGGCAGTTACTGTTGGCAGGGGATCGCCCGGGTTATTCACTCGGTCGTCGCCTTGGTGAGTCGCCGGAAGAACTACGGGGCTTGCCATGGCGAAGGATCCGCCGCGCGGCCAGGATGTGACTGTGCGCAGCGGCTCGTCGGCAGACTGGGCCAGCTCGCCCGACCAGTTCGCGATCGGCACGATGAAAGGTTGCGGGTTGTCGAGCACGAACTTCTTCATGCCCTTGGCTACACGGCGCAGCGTCGCATCGGCCAGCGCCTTCTTCCGACCGAAGATGCTCTTGCTCGGCACGCTCCAGTCGATGCAGTCGGCGGCGGTACGCCATTTCTGCTGACCCTTGGCTGGGTTCTTGGCGTGGGTAGGCTCTGGCCACACGATCGGCTGCCTGTCGCATCGGGCGATCATGAACAGGCGCTCCCGGCTGGTTGGGGCTCCGAAGTCGCAGGCCTTGATGATCTGCCATTCGACCTGGTAGCCCATGCCTTCGAGCAGGTGCACGAACCGGCGCCAGGTGATGCCGCGCCGCTTCGGGTCTGGCACGAGGAACTGCTGTTGCACCGGTACGCGCTCGCCGACTGCTGCCACAGTGCCGTCCAACTTCATCACCCGGCCGGTGGCTTTGTCGCGCTTCGCCATCAGCGGGCCCCACTGCAAAATCTGCTTCACATTCTCGAGGCTGATGACCCGGGGCTTCTTCTTGCCTGCCCACTTCAGGCCGATCCACGACAGGTTGCGGATCTCGCGCTTGCGCGGCTGCCCGCCGGCGGCCTGGCTGTGGTGGGTGCAATCGGGGCTCATGTGGAACCAGCCAACCGGGCGGCCCTGGCATTCCTCATCCGGGTCGCCGTCGAAGACGTCGGTGGTGAAGTGGCGCGCCGCCGGGTGGTTGGCGGTGTGCATGCTGATGGCAGCTGGGCTGTGGTTCTTGGCCACGGTCACCGGGCGGCCCAGTCCCATTTCCAGCCCGGTACCGGCACCGCCGCCACCGCAGAAGAAGTCCACCACGATCTCGTCGTCTTGCGGATCGAAGCCAAGGCCGTACTGGGTTTTGAAGTCGAGAGGGTTCTTTTTCTGAAATGCAGACATGGGCGGTCCTCGCCGGGGTGGCGTGATTCGTTTATGTGGGGTATTTAGTCGACAAGCGGCATGGGGCCGCATCGGAGCAGACGTGAATACAAAGGAACTTAAAAAGTTTTTACGGATACCAGACCAGCATGAATTCAGGTCCGGCGACGGTGTCATGGAAATCACCGCCGGCGTAGATACCTGGAATTTCTACGAGATCGACGAGAGTGGAAAGACAATCGCTCACTACCTGATCGTTGAAACCCATGATCATGAGGGCGGTGGAAGCTTGACCTGGAAGAAAACCAAAAAAGGCTGATTCCCTGAGTTTCAATATTCCGTTGTGAGCTGTCCGTGCGGAAGCACGCGCATCACATCTACCTCAAGCCCTGGCTCTCTGGTTTCAGCTGCCCAGCGCTCAGCGTCAAGCAGGGTGAGGGCATACACATCAACGCGCTGGAACAGAGTCCCAGGATTCAGCACCACCGCATAACGAGCACATGGTGGCGGATTTTTTGCTCTCTGCGTGGTTCGCATTACTTTCTCCATGCATGCGCCGCCCTCCGTGGCCGGATGCGGCATGGGTGAGTTGGTATGAGAGTTGCTACACCCCTCAAACACTGAGAATTTGGGGGACTGCCGTAATGACCCAGGACGATATCCGCTACATGGTGTTCGTCGTAGTAGCTGTGGTAGTCCTTACGATTGTGGGGGCATGGGCGTTTCTTGAATCCATTAGCTGAGCCCCACCGGCGGGTCATGTCACACCCTGAATCGGGTCGGTCCACATGGTGGCAATTTGGTTTGGGATGGGGTATTACGGGTGACCGGCATGGGGCCGGAAGAGGAGGTACGAATGGATTTGTCGGCTATTAAACACACGATCAGACTGAGCACTGACGAGCACTCAGGATGTCCGTATTGCACATACAGTTTCGGCAAAAGCCTGGACTGGGATATCAATCACCTGCTGAAGGAGCATGATGGGGCGCTCGTTCATGTGGGTACCGAGTCGATAAATGGGGCGGATGAGCCTTCGTATTATGCAACTGTCGCCGTAGTCGGGTTCTCCGTAGCTCCTCCTGAGCGCACTGTTTCGCCGCGTTTCAGTCCTCGCGTGCCTCCGCAAAGCTGATAGCTTTCAGCGATTCTCGCTGATAGGCGAGTTCCAGCTTCCGCGCCACAGCCGGTGATACCGTTATTTCGTGGCGCGGAGGTGTCAGCAGCGGCAGCGCGCCGCCGGGTCCCAGCCCATGTAGGTGGTGAATCATCAGCGTCATCGCCTCGCCCTGTTCCTCGATCCCGGCCCATTCCATCAGTTCCAGAAGGGCCTGTTTAGTCCCTGGTCGAACCTTCAAGCGCAGATCTTCTTCCTGCAGGCGCTCGGCCTTCTCGCGCCGCCGCTTGTCGCGCTCTTGCGATGTCATCGCCATACGACACCTCCTTCAATCCGCTGGGCGGTAGGTTGAACTGCTCACGCCGCCTGTGCAGTTGCAGCGATCGGCTGATTCTTCGGTTCATGCGATAACTCCATGTCGCAGTCGTGCCAGCCCCCGAGCCACCAAGCGCTGTCGACCGACATCTCAGGGTGAGGCTGATACGCCCGGCAGCGACCGGCAGCACGAGCGGTCCGGCCTTGGTAATAGGGGAGTGGGTGGATTTTTTCAGGCTTCACTCTTGGCATGGCGTACCCCCGTGCCTTTGCAGTGGAAAGTTGATCCCGAAGGCCACCAGAATCCGTTCCAGCTTGCGGTTTCCGATGCCTAGCTTTGCCGTGGCTCGACAGCGGGACATGCCACAGTCGCGCAGAGCAATGATCTGATCTGCGAGAGCCCGGTCTGCCTTTTCTTGGGCTACGGGGTCTTTCACCGGCTTGGGCTGTCGTGGCGGACTGGCGAACTTGAAGCCTTCCCGTGCCGCCACACCCCATAGCGCGCTCTTGGTTTCTCCGAGGAGTTTCGCGACCTCGCCACAGGTCATGGTCTTGGCGAGTTCGGCAACCTTTTCGGCGCGGGCCCTGGCACGGCTTTTATGCTGGCTTACTGCCTTATGCTCAGCTGGCTTGGCCCGTTTTTGCTTGGGCTTTGGATGCTTGCGCTCCGGCAGTGGCCGGTAGGTAAAGCCCTCCAGCACTATGATCTTTCCACCCGAAGAGAAGAAGGATTCCTTCATGGACTCTATGTCGAATTGGTGTATTTGATTCTGCATCGTGATCGCTCCACTAGTGGCTGACAGCCTTCCTTGGGATTGGCTGAAACTCGTGAAGCTTCGACTTGGCCTCAAGATAAGCAGCGCCTGCATCATCTGGGCTGTAAAACGTCCCGAGATAATGCTGCTTCCCACTTTTCATAATCCTTGCCGTCCAGTTTCCGCAGCGAGTTCTGGTAACCCCAAGAATTCCGCTTTGGTTAGGCTTTGGATTGATGTTTTCTAGATTCTGAGACCTGCTCGCCTCACGAAGATTTTCCCATCGGTTGTCATCACGGTTGCCGTTGATGTGGTCGATGTCTTCCATGGGGAAACGCCCTGTCATCCAGAAAAATGCCAGTCTATGTGCGGCGAAGCGCTTCCCCTTCAGTCGGATAAAGCGGTAACCCCTGCAATGGAGGTAACCCGCTACGGACCCAGCCTGCGCCCTGCTTCCAAGTGTCTTTAGCCACGTGAAATTTCCAGTGGCAGGTGAGTAACTTAGAGTGGACTTGAGCTCATCCAGACTGATCGCCGCTTTGGCGGCCTCCAGGTCGATTGATTGGTTCATGCTGACCTCACTTGATGCGGATTGAGCTATCGCCGCGCTCCAAATGCGCCCAGACTGGCTCAGGTATCAGTTCGTGTTCGCAGTCTTCGCCGGCGGCCATGCGCTTGCGGACGGCTTCGTTGTGCTCGCGATCGGCCTTGAGCTTTGCGGCGATGGCGTTCTTGTCCGGCGCGATCTTGGTCACGACCGAAGTCAGTTCGTCCGGCACCGCCTGTTCGTTATCGACGATGACACGCTCCTTGCCGGCGACCAGGCTGATGGTGAACAGCGGGCGCTTGATCGACTTGATGTTGGCCGCATCCATATTGCGCCGCAGGTAGTCGGTGATCGCGGTCACGCTGTTTGCCTTGATGCGTTTGAGCTCGCTGAGGCGTTCGATCTCGGCGTCGATGGCGCCGATGTCACCCTCGATGTTCCGACGCAGCATGACGATGTTGTCGGCCTTCACTTCGAATTCGCCCTGGATGCCGGCCATGGTGTCCTGAATGGCCTGCTTGAGGCCTTCGTCGTCGGTGTCACACATGGCGGCCAGTTCGGCCATCTGGCCGGTGAGTGCGTAGAGCTGGGTCATGCTGCAGCCTCCTGCGGCTTGCCGGCTTCGAGATTCTTCAATTCAAGGGAGATCCGGGCGGCGCCTTTCTCGTCCTTGCGAGCGATGAGCTTGCGCACAGCGTGGTCGTGGATCTTCTTGCGCTCATGCGGCGTCACCGCCTTCTGCATGGTCTCGATCGTGTCCTTGATGAAGCCCAGGCGCTCCTGCTGTTGGCGCTCGATCTCGGCCTGGCGGTCCTCGGCCTGCTCGATGGCCTGCTCGGCCTGCAGCTGCTGGACGTAGTTCACGTCGTCGAACATGCCCAGGAACACGTCAGCGCTGAAGCCCAGCATGGAGAGCGCCTTCTTGATGGCGTCGGTCAGCGACTTCTTCGGCGCCTCGCCATCGGTGGTGGTGCCGTACTTCGATTTGTACAGGTACTGGGTGCACCCGTACTGCTCGATCTCGCCGCGCTGGCCATCAAGCATGAACCAGAAGGTGATCTTGATTGTGTGGTTGAGCTCGAAGCCCAGGCTGACGCGCTTGTCGCCTTCGCCGCTGAACATCTCGGCGCCCTTGTCGAAGCGCTCCTCAACCACGTTCCAGCCGAAGCCGATGCCGGCCGGGCCGAAGACCTCGGTGGCCTTCATGATCATGGCGGTGCCGTTCAGGCTGGTTATCTGCTGGCCGCCGACCTTGGCGTCCTTGGTGAATCGGGTGTCGGTCGTCTGGACCTTGTCCCAGATGCTCATGTTGTTGGTCATTTCAGGCTCCAGCAGCTTATGCCGTCAGCTTCTTGATAATGGCCTCGCCGACCTGAGTTTCGATCAGGTCGCGCAGGGCGCTATGGTCGTAGTCGGCGATGATGTCGCTGACGCGCTGGTGGATCATTGGCTTGAGGTCTTCAATCGCCTGCTGCATCTGCTGCCAGCCTTTGCTGGCATCGCGATCCCAGGCGTTCGGCGGGCTGAACACAGTCGTCGATGACAGGTTGTTGATGACGCTGATGGCTTTGTCTTTCAGCGTGGCCACCATGTTGCCGTCGAAGTGCTGGTCGACGATATCGCCAACCAGGTAGTAGGCCGAGTTGCTGATGATGCGCTCGAAGTCTTTCTGAGCATGGGCAGCTGCGGCAGCGCTGAAGGCATCGGTCACGATCCGACGCTTATCCGACTCGCTCAGGTAGTCGTCGACGTTGATGGTTAATTCGGACATTGGGATACACCTCGCGCCAGGCCGGCGCCGTCAGTGGAATAGGGGAATGCCAGGTCACCCAGGCACGGAGGTACGCTCCAGGCCCTGGCTGCGGTGGATGGTTGCGCGCTCTCGCCGCTTACGCTCCGGGTAGGTCCGGTTATCCCCTAAGGGCCCGCCGGGCTCGGGTGCGTGTGATTCAGGGTGTGGCTTTGGCGATGGTGCGCTCGAAGCGCAATGCCAATTCGGCGTTGACCTCAGCCTTCTTGAGGCTGTCGTCGGTATTCTTTGCGCGGTGCAACGCTTCGTAGCGACGAAGGGTCGACGCTGCTTCAATCAGGTCGGCAAGCAGGTCAGGAGCAGTAGAGATAAGCGCAGCATCCGCTCTCCAGTCAGAAACAGCGGCCGAGCTGCCATGCACAGCTTCGCCGCCTACGATTGTGCAGATTTTCGTTTCTTGGCGAGGAAGACGGCCTCCAATAAACCAAGGGCCTGGCGTGTGCTTTTGTTCAGACATGCGAATCTCCCGCGCCATCCATGCGGTGGGCGCTGATTAAGTGGTTACTGTGTGATGGTGCCGGCCAGGGCGCTCAGGAGGAGCCAGCCGGTGCAGAAGGTGAGGGCGATGAAGCTGCCGCGCCAGGTGGCAATGCGGCGTGCACGCTGGTAACCGGTCATGGGTCGTGTCTACCTGCGCCATTGCACTTGTGGCAGCTGCTCGTAGAGCCGTGATAGGGGCCTGAGAAATGAAGGGTTCCTGACCCTTTGCACGTCGTGCAGGTGACTTTGTTGCGCTCGCGCTCCAGCTGCTTGCGAAGATCACCCAGTTCGCTATCGCGTGGGTCGCCTGCAGGCGTGTGGAATGCCATGCCGACGTTCTCAGCCCAGCCAGTCACATCTTCTGCGATGGCACGGATCTGCTCTGGCGTCGCGGCAACACCGCGCTCTTCAAAGGCCTCCGCAAGCCCTTCGGCGTAGTAGTCGGTCCGTGAGTAGCTCATGCCCGCACCTCATAGGCCAGCGTGCAAATGCCGCAGAGGTAGGCCCGGCCCGACCAGGCCGCAGGGTTCTCGATGTGAGCCAGGCGCGCCTGATTCATGGCGTCCTCCATGGTCAGGCCCTTGAACACCAGCAGGATGCGGTCGTCTGGCACGGCTTGGGTGACCTCGGCCACCTGGTCGTCAATCAGCGACGGGAAAAATGGAGTTGTCATGATGCCTCCTGCGACTCTAGACCGGGTCGACGAACCATGGACTTGTAAACCGCATTGCACATGGAGGTTGGATGCCATCCCCACGAGTCGTGCCATGCTCGCCAAAAACCCTTAACGTGGTACTCCTTGAAGAAGGTCACCTCGCCACACCACTCGCGGGCGTACTCCGCATCAGCGGGAGCTTGCGCCCAGTCGATATCGCTCATGATGCCTCCTGCTTGCGGTAGCCTGCGGCCCAAAGATCGCGGGCAACGTCCTCATGGATCATCAGCTCTTGCAGATGGCTCACGCCGTGAGTGCCTAGAGGGTGATCCTTGATGTGGCGGATCATTTCGTTCAGACCTGCACGAATCTCCTCATCGGCTATCTGCTCTGGCGTGGGGATAGGTCGGAAACAGCAGGCTACGCCCTGAGCGACATGAGGCGGCGATTCGCCGAGCGGCATGTAAACTGCCACTGGAGAGATCCGATCATCATCAGTCCAGTGAGCGAGGATCTTGACCTTAAACCACGGGTGATTATCGCTTTTGACTCTGCCAAGCCTATTGGCTTCGCACACAGCTCCAACTGGTGGCAGACCAGAAATTGGCCAGCCGTTGGGGTCGGTGAAAACCTCGAACTGCTTACCCTCTCCAGACTTGGTCCAAGGCCGACCATGCCGATCTACAAACAGCTCGCCAGAGTCCTTGTGCCAGTCGGAAGGCCAGCTATCAAAGCCTGGCTTTGGGACGATCCAGATCGGGAAATCTTGGGGCTTTTGGCTCCAGTCAGGTGCGCTCATGCAGCCTCCTTGCGCCGAACGGCAATACGCCGGATGCGCTCGCAGTAGTGTTTGAACTCCTCGGCGTCGATAGCGAGAAGAGAGAAGTAGGCGACGACCATGGATTCGGCCTTGCCGTCCTCCACCGGGCCAGAGCCCGGCAGAAGCATCGTTTCGATGGCCGCGTTGATCGCGCTGACCGCGATGCTATGAGGGCTCATAGCCGAGCCTCGTCTGCCTCGTACCGCAGACCCTGCTCGGCATACTGGTCGAGCATCGACTCAGCGATCTCGTACAGCTTGCCGCGGCAGTGATCGCTCTGGCCGACAACATCCTCGACCATGCTTTTCACTGGCCCACCGGCCTGCGCCTGAAGCAGGAGGAGGGCCAAGGCGTTGAGGTCGTCCTTCTCAGCCTCTTGCAGAGCGCGAAGGTGCTCGGCCACCTTGGCCACGAACTGCTCTTGGCGGACGCCGGCCGGGCCGCCGAATCGCTGCGGAATCAGCACGTCGCAGCCGCCGACCAGTTCCTCAGCCTTGCTCTCGATCCAGTTCTGCGCCGCTTCCTGATACGCTGAGCCGTCTTCAGGCTCAGCATGGTCATACCGCCATTGTGCTGCTCGAAGTGCGCCCATGGTCGCCTCCAGAATGATCAGCCCTGAAAGGGCGTGTAAGGGATGTCGAAGATTCGGATCGGATCATCTGAACCGCCTGCCTGGGATTCTCGGTAGGAGGCACGCTCAGATTTCTCTCTGGACTCAGCGAGACGCTCAGCTGTGATTCGCGCTATGCGTCGCTCGCGCTTGGCCAGCGCCTTGATTGGGTCGGCCATGGTCGCCTCCAGGTGGTTGGTTCAGTCGTAGTCGCCTGCTTGGTAGGCGTATTCGGATGGGTTGGGATGGTCGTGCTTCTCTTCGCCGCAAACCCGGCACTCGAGATAGCTGCAATCGAAGGTGCCGCCGATCACGCCTGGATCGCCGCCCCAGTCGCTGACGTACTTCCAATCATGATCGGGCTCACCGTCGTCGCCTTTGCATTCCCAGCTGCTCATGGCTCTTCTCCACGGCGCCGGCGCTCGGTTGCCATTTCCATATCCAAATCATGTCGCTCCTCGCTGATCAGCTCAGCTACGGCATTTTCGATTTGGGCCATGGCCTGCTCCGCGTCAGCGGCGCGGCGAATCATCACGCGCAGCAGCTGAATGGCGGCATCAAGACGCGTCGGGTAGACATGGGCCGAGAATCCTCTGGCTTCAGGTTCTTGAATCATGACCTGGCCTGAAACGCTCATTCCGCTCATGGCTTCACCCGGGCGGCTAGCATGGCGTCGGCCATGGCATAGGACCGCTCTGCGATGCCATCGATATCGCAACCCCAGTTGTCATCGTGAGCGCAAATGCCCTGCATCGCCTTAACTGCGAAATAGTCACGCAAGGATGCCTGTACGCCTGAGCCTGAGACCCTTTCTGCAGCGTTGGCCTGGTAAGCATCAACGGCGGCATCCATAATCTTCTGATCAGTAAGGAAGCTCTTTACCTCGCTTAGCCGGAAGACCATCTGCATCTTGTTTTTCTTGAGCGGTTCGGGAAAACCGGGAATGGTCCGCCAGCGCCAGAATGTGGATCGGCAAATTTCAAGCTCTCGGCAAATCTCTGCCGGCGTTCGCAGATCAGGATCTTTAATCATATGTGCCTCGCCAACCGCATTGGTCGGATGCCAGGCGCAGTGACCAAACTGGGCGTGAAAAGCCAGCCTGGCACCCGCCAATGCGGTCGAAATTGAAGGGGAAGGGGAAGGGGGCAGGCGGTGAGCGCTACCTCACATGCATCTGGTCTGGCCGGGTAGGCCCCGGATTCGCCTGCGTGTACGTCGATTAATGTTTGCTGTGGTTCGCCTTAAGTTGCATAAGGCTCACCGTGATGCGCTTTAAATCGATGCAAGCTGCATCGGGGTGCGAACTGGCAGGAGCCAATCTCTGCATCGACCGGTGTTCGTTCCTCCCGATCTCGCTGGATAGAAGCTGTGCTGCTTGGCGGCAGGATTCAGTTCACACCCCGGTGCAGCCTGCGATGGGGAGCGGGGCATCGGGCAGTTAACGTCAGGCGGACGTGGCGCTGGTTGTTCACGCAGTCCTGCGGGAGATCTCATCGCGAATCTGCTGCATTGAAGCGGCTACGCTACGGGCCTTCGCGGTGTTGCGACGCCCATGTGCGCGCATCCAGGCGCCATAGCGGTCAAGCTGGGCATTGAGATCTTCGATACTTTGGTTTTGCATCGTCTTGCACTCTAGGGCGGTTGATTTCAGGTTTCGGCGAGCATGTCAGCCCTATTCAACAGGGCTATGCAGACACGCTCGTCGAATCGATCGGTGGTTCGGTATTGGTCAACCGCTTGCCGGATGACGCCGGCCTTGGCTGTGGCCCAGGCCCTGTGCGCTTCGTGCGGACAGTCAAAGCTGCCTACGCTGGTGCGGCTACCATCCAGCCAGTGAACTCTTGCCATGAATGGCTTGCCGCGCCGAGTGCGAGCTACGCCTACAGGCAGTTCACCCCGCTGAGATGGCCTGTCGATTGCTAGGTTGTTCAAGATGCTTGGCACGAACACCGATGTTTCCGGCCGGTAGATCTTCTCGCCCGGACTCAGGATGTCCTTGTCCAGGTGATTGCCAAGCCATGGCTGCTGCTCCATCCACGCCTTAAAGGCGCTGAACCGAAGCCACTGCTCGGCCACCTGGCATCCTTCATAGTGGCGGTCATCGCGCTCACCGAAGCAGCGCCGGAGAAGCCCTTTCCACCTGCTGTAGAACGGGCAGTTGTGATAGCGGGGCAGGTCGTTGATACCGACCCCAAGAACTAATGCTCTTCCCATGGGGGCCTCCTGTGCATCAAAGCCGCCTCAGTGAAGTGGCTTTGATGCCGGCCCTGTCGCCAAGGCCAGCCAGTGAAATCACTTAATGCCTGAGGCGAGCCGGAACTCTTTCCAGTCTGCTTCTGTTACATGGATGGTTTCGTCACCGATGTCTTTGCCGCGGTCGATGTCGTCAACCGGGGTTTTCGGATAGAAGTCGCCGTAGGCATCTGGCGATCCACGCACCTCTCCATCCGGATCACAGAAGAAGTGGTCGATTCCCTCCGGCCATTCGCTGACCTCGCAGCCCAGTACCGCAATCAGTCTTGCCATGCTTATTACTCCAGTGGATTCCCCCTGATGCGCCCCGCTTGAGGCGCACCGGGGAATCGTCTGTCAGGCAGCGCGAGCCAGTTCAGCTTGTGCCAGTAGCTCAGTAACAGCCTCGGCCGGTGTGCAGTCGTCGGCGTAGAGGTCGTGAAGGTCGCTTTCTTCCTGCGAGCCCAGGGCGACCTGATGGCCGAGTAGTTGGGACGCCTTGTCGATCCAGCGGTAGTAGGTGCGCTCTTGAGCGTCGGCGCGGCATTCATCAGCCGCCATGGTTGCCATGTTGAACATCGTTAATCCCTCCGGTTGATTTCCCGGATGCCACTCGCTGAATGGCACCTGGTGAAATCCCGGCCTCGCTACTGGCGACAGGCCGGGGTATTGCGTCAGCGGTGTGGTTGCCGGGTACGTTTCCGGCGCTGAAGCCAACAGCCGATCGAATCAGGACCGCCATCAAGGCCTACTGGCTAACGGGGCTGGCGGCACACCAGCGCACTCCGTGACCGATATTCTCTCGTCGGTCAAAGCGCCCGGCTCTGTAGCGGCCGGGTAGGCTGTCGCGCGGCGACGGTCAGTTACTTCCACATGTCGATGCCCTCCGTTGCTCGCTCACTGGGCAGGCAGTGGCCACCTATCGAATCTGGGTGAATCTCCCTTCTGCCGCTGGGATTCGCGGGGCGCATTGCTTGCCGGGTCGTTCGCGCGGTTCGAGCATTTCGCTCTCGATCAGCCGTACAGGGTTCTCCCTGTCGTGGGCAGCCTTTCGGGGCTGTCTGATCGCCGGTCGCCGGTAGAGGCAATGCGGTCTATTCACCAGTTCCAGAGCTGGCATGGGGATCGAATTTATTGCTCGCGCTGTGCCGTTGCCGGGATCGATCCGCGAGGTTCCCATCAATGTGAAAGAGCGGGCGGCTTGAGGGCCTCGGCAGTCCCTGTTCGGTGACTGCGTGTTGAGGTGAATATCACGCATCGTGTTTTTGTTGTCAACACGATGTGTGATTTATTTTTCTTCAGGTGTGTTTAGGAAAATCCTCACAAGCCGGGTTCACGTTTCACATAGCGTGATGTATGCTCGTCGAAATAGCTGGATGGATATACAGTAATGGAGAATGGTCTATGTCCAAGCAGAAAAAAACGGCGCCCAAAGAGCGCCAGGAAATGACCGGAGTTGAGCGGCTAGCGCTCCGCGTATCGTCGATGATCAATCACCCTCTAGCGCAGATTCAGCGCTGGGTGACGATCCATCGACTAGATACGGATGGTGACTTGGAGTGGGAGGAGGTGATGGGCCTACTGGCCGATACGCCAGAGCTCGACCTGACGTTCAACGACGACGATAGCGTGACGGTTAGGTGGGAGCCTCAGAGCGCCGAAGACCGCGACGACATAGTCATTGAGAAGGATTGTGAGGAGGAAAAGCTTGAGGAGGAGGCGCCTTTCTGACGGGCATAACAAGCCCGCGCTAAGCGGGCTTCAATATAGCTAATCACTCGTCACGGCTAGGCTTGGCGATGAAGTCCTTGGGGCGTACGGAGCCTTGGTTACCTTTCCGTCCTTCGTCTCGAAGGATACGGTCTTGGCGCCACTGAAGGCAGTG
The DNA here is from genome assembly GCF_009933855.1 of Pseudomonas sp. SG-MS2. NCBI lineage: Bacteria > Pseudomonadati > Pseudomonadota > Gammaproteobacteria > Pseudomonadales > Pseudomonadaceae > Pseudomonas > Pseudomonas sp. SG-MS2. Next base: position 12,580 of record NZ_MOMO01000243.1, read on the forward strand.
GCATGGCTGTAGATCCACATCTGGCCCCCGTCCCTGAAGGTGACCATATATGGGTTGCCCATGTTCTTGTAGAGTTTGTCTTCGGTCATGCCTACCTTAATCTGGCTGGCTTGGCCGAAAGTGAAGGGCGTTCCCGCGCGCCCGGCCATGGCGAGGACTACAGTAGCCAGAAGGCATCGGGGGATCTGGTGAATCAAGGTGACCTCCCTGTGAATTGAGGCGCCATCCTGAAATTATGGCCATCCGCTATCACGCTCCTTGGCGGCTTCAAGACCTTTGCACGTTCGTCTAATCATCAGTGAATTAGAGTAATCCATCGGTATAATTGCTAAAACGATAAAGTTACGTCCTCGGTGCGCTGATGAGTCATGGATTTGTGGTGAGTGGAAGGAGTGAGCTAGAACGTAGGCAGTATGCAGTAGATCTATGGAAGAAGGCCTATTCAGGCAGATCGCTTTGCGAGGATGCATATTCTCGAGCTATCAATGAGGCTGCTTCCCTTCTGCACGCTGGGCACGTCGATTTCAGTGAATGGCTTTCGCTAGTGCGGTTGGCAAATGCTGCGCTCCGGTAAAATCGAGAGCAACCATCACGCGGGCATAAAAAAGCCCGCAGGGATGGGCGGGCGAAAGGGAAAGCGTATGAGCCTTCACTGTGCAAGGTGGGGCGTGAAAAAAGCGTGAAGGCATGAAGCATGAAAAAGCCCCTCTGAGCCTAAGGATTGGCCTTATAATCCGGCCGCGCAGGGGGACACATCTTCGCTTGTGACCCTGCTTCCGGCTGCATATCGTTTTGTGCGCTCCCTGAGGTCTGTCATGAATAATTTTGAAAGCGCGTCTACCACAGCGCTGACCTTTCTGCGTCAGAAGCTCGACTTCCAGTTATGTATGGTGACGCGTGCAGAGGGTAACGATTGGACTGTATTGCACAGTGACGATAAAGGGTACGGAGTTGTCCCGGGTGATGTCTTCAACTGGGATGATTCCTTCTGCAGCGAGATGGTCAAAGGGCTGGGGCCGAACATAGCCGCTGACGCAAACCAGGTGCCGGCCTATGCTGCAGCCGAGATTGGTCGAAAAATCCCGATCGGCGCCTACATCGGCGTGCCTCTTAGAATTGCGGATGGGCGATTATTCGGGACTTTGTGTGGGATAGATCCCTCGGTCCAGCCGCATGACATATCCGAACACCAAGAGCTGATTGAGATGCTTGGTGAGATGCTTAGCACCATTTTGCAGATGGAGCTGAGGGTCGACGAGGAAGAGAGGCGTGCGGAGCGATTCCAGGCCCAGGCTCTCACTGATGCCCTGACCGGACTGTACAACCGGGGTGGTTGGGAGCAACTGCTCAGCAAAGAAGAGGCGCGCTATCAGCGGTATCGGCAATCATCTGTCGTGATAGTCGTCGATCTGGATGAGCTGAAAGCCGTCAATGATCTGCAGGGACACGCAGCGGGTGATTCTTTGATTAAACGCGCCGCGTCTGCATTACAGGCAGCGTCCAGGTCTGAGGATGTGGTTGCCAGGTTGGGAGGCGATGAGTTTGGGATTATCGGAGTTGGCTGTGACTTGGCCGCTGGCCAGGCGCTCTGCAGTCGACTAGAGGCGGCACTTGACGCTGAAGGTATCAAGGCATCGTATGGCCTTGCCGTCACAACCAGAACTACTCGCATAGCAGCAGCATTGACCATTGCAGACAACGAGATGTACGAGCAGAAGCGTCAGAAGAAAGCGGCGGATCTGCTGGAGGCATAAAAAAGCCCGCCGAGGCGGGCCCAATCAGATGGATGGTAAGCACGAAAATGCCGGGCTCGGCCAAGCATTATTCAGGCTCTAATGCGATGCTCAACCTTCATGCGGATGGCGTCTGTATCCTGGATGTTGGCAACCACGTCATTGGCAGCATTGATCAGGCGGCGCCTATCCAGCTTTGGAATATCTTCGATGTTCGAGCAGATGACCATCGAGTCGAAGTCCTTTCTGGCTGCCTGAAGGTGCTGAAGGATGATGGTGGTGAGCATGGCCTTCTCTTTGGTGTTGACCCCAAAGAGGTAGAGCGGTCGACGCTGGGTGTGAATGTAGTAATCGACGGGGTATGAGTCGCCATTGGGAACGCCCGGAACGACATAGCCGCGCTCAACCTGCTCTGGCGGAAGCATCGACTCGATAACTGAGGCCAGGTCTTCATAGAAGGTCGACTCAATACGGTTACGTGTCCAGAGGCCGATATCCTCTACGCGAGTGATACCCTGGCCGAGCGTGAATAGGCCGCGGGGAATTGCATCGCTCGGCACTTCCAGATAAAGCTCGCCGTCGTCCTCGGCAAGGCCGCCTTCCTTTAGGATGGTTTCAAACAGCTTTCCGCGCGCCCCGGTAAATAGCTTGGAGAGGTCATTCTCGTAGCTGAGACGCATCATGGTGGTGCCCATGTCGGAGATTCTCCACCCGGCAGAGATAGGCTGCAGATAAGCGGTGAAACCATCGCCGTCGCGACCTGTCATGGGTAGATTAACCCGAGCAAAACCGTCACCCAAGGTCACCCTCACGTCCTGGCAGAACGTGCTGCAAAGTTGTTTCTGGAGGGCTTGCTGATCGATGTTCATTGCAGGTCTAAGTTCAGCTGGTCGTCGTATGCTTCGTCATTATCGTCTTCAGGCTGCTGATTGGCGAGGCGTATTCCGGAAATCTTGCAATCATAGACGATTGCCCTGAACGCCCCGTCAAGATCGGTGTAACGATCCGTGCTCTCGGCATAGTGCTCTGATTTTCGACCGGCGGCCATGTATCGCTCGGTCGCTCGGTGAATGTGACAATGGTTGTCCGCGCGAGTGCTGTCGAGTGGATTGTAATGAGGGTGGTCGCTACCGTTGTAGCGCGCCAGGGTAACCTTATCGCCGCCTGCATGCAGGTAAAGCAGACCACAGGAGAACGACTCCTTGATGCGCTCGTTCTGCCGAAGGTAAAGGGTGAACCGTAGCTTGCCATCCTCCGACTCAAGATCGTAGTTTCTCTGCCGTGAGCCTCTCTGTGTTTTCCATCGCGCATTTGGCGAAATGGCTTTTTTGGACGTGCCGAGTAAGCGCTCTATCTGCTCGTCCGTAAGGATAATATCGCCCATCAGTGCTCCGAAATTCTTGTTCAGGCGCTCCGGCGCCGGATTCCCAAATTAAAGTACGAGCCTCAGGCCATGAGTACCTTGATCGGGACAGACTGTGCACAAATGCCAGCCCATCGTCACTACTTTGCCCTTGTCAATTGACCGGCCTTCACCTCATCCCCATACCCCACCAACCGATCCTCCCCAGCCTGCATCACCTGGCAGATCCTGATCACTGCCTGGGCGTCATGCTCGTTTCCGGCCAGGCTCAGTCGTTCAGCAATCCGCATCAGCTCGACCGCCGACCATTTCAGGTCAGAGGCCAGGCCCTGGAGGTCGCGGCGGAGTTCTTGGTTGGGCTTAGTCAGGGGCATGGCTATACCAGATGAGCATTCCAGACCAGCAATACCCTGGCCTGAATATAAGTATCTTCCCGGCGGATCATCCGGTCCTTGTGCTTCGGGTTGTCAGAGATCATCTCGAAGTACTCTTCGTCCGCGATCTGTAGTCGCTTGATGTACTCGTGACCGCCCCATGAGAAGTAGTAGATCCCGTCGCCGGCAAAATCGCGGATGCTGACATCGACGATCAATGGGTCGCGGTTCTTGATGGTGGGCGCCATGGACTGGCCCCAGCCGGTGACGAGCTTCAGGTGGTAGTGCTCCTTGAACTCAACGCCCAGTTCGCGCAGGTGCTTGGGGCTGACGCGCACGTCTTGGAGCATTTCCGGAAAATCATGCGTCACCTCACCGCCGCCCATGGCTCCGCGCACGTCGTAGTGGGCGATCCAGACCTCATCGCCAACGAGGCCTGGCCGCTGGAATTCGGCGGCAATCACATTCGTAGGAGTCGGTTCTTCGGCAGCCGCAAGTAGCCTCTTACGGGCCTCCTCAGGGATACCTTTGCCGCTCTTGGCGAGCATCTGTTTGACCAGGTCGGCAGTGCTTCTCGGCTTAGTGCTTGAGGGCTCTAGGGGTGGAGAGTCCAGCAGCAGCTCGGACTGGTCCACGCCCAGTGCGGAAGCAATGGAGGCAATGTCGGCCAGCGTGGGCTCCCGCGTACCGGCTTCATAGTTCCCAACGCGCGACTGCGACTTCCAGCCGCAGGCATCTGCGAGCTGCGCTTGTGACATCCCGGTCGCTTTTCTCAAGCGCTTAATGCGCTGACTCAGTGATTCATTCATGCGCGGGATTTCATCACGAAACGAAATACCCGGCTTTCACTTATTGTGTTTGCAATTAACACGATGCGTGTTTATCCTTCGATAATCAATGGAGGAAGACCGTATGAACCAAGTCCGAACGATTCGCGAAAGGGCTGGCGTTACCCAGGCAGCGCTGCGACGTCAGCTCGGCTGGAATCAGTCCCGCCTGGCCAACTACGAATCAGGCCTGAGAAATCCAGGCCTCCAAGAGGCGCGCCTCATCGTGGAAGCGCTGAATGTCCTTGGCGCCAACTGCGCCCTCGACGATGCATTTCCGCCTGAGCAAGTCGCTGCCTAACCAATTTCATAGCCGCAAGGAGCCACCCAAGCATGTACGCCAACCCCAAGCACCTGCATGACCGCGAGATCAAGGTCCGGGTCGATGAGGACACGTTTGAACTGATCCAGGCGCTGGCGAAATTTCATCGCACTCAGCGCGCTGTGCTCTGCCGTGAGCTGCTGGAAGCTCAGCTGGCCGCCCTGTCTTCGGAGAATACCGGCGATCAGCACGTGGCCTGAAGGCCCGTAGGAGGCCCCATGCCGATTGAAGAAATCGGATTGGATCAGGGACTGATGGAACAGCTTGAGCGGGAAGCGGAAAGAAGGGGCGTCAGCCCCGAAGCCCTCGCAGCCGAGTTGATCCGTCGAGAACTGGCCAGCCGAACCAAGCCCCGTAATCCACGGGGACCTGTAACGCCGTTCCATCGCAGGGCCTGAACCGGCCCTGACACGTAACTGATAAGCCCGAACGATTTACCCAGCGCGCAGGGGACACCCGATGGCCTACGACGACAAAGCTCACCGCCACGACCACCAGGTCAAGGTTCGCTTGGATGACGAGGACTTCAACGAGCTGAAGGGGTATGCCCTGGAGCTCAAGGCTCAGCACAGCGTGCTGGCCCGGGAAATCATCCTGGCCGCGCTGGCGTTCAAGAAAGAGCACGGCCACTTGCCGCTGATCAACGAGAAGAAGGCCAGGGCCTGAATAGGTCCAGGGGAGGACGAATGTCGCCTGCAAACGAAGCAGTACAGCACGACGTGAAGGTCGAGCAGTTCCGCTGTTCCGACTTCCAGGAGCTGGAAGCCTGGGCGGATGAGGCCGGCCTTACCCCCGACGAACTTGCATCGCAGATCGTCGGCATGGCCACCCGCTTCCTCTCGATGAGGGGCAAGCCCAAGAGCAACAACGTGGTGCCGTTCGCGGCGCGGAGGTAACCGTCCGATCCCTAATTAGGGACCCGGGCGCCAGTCCCTCATAAGGGACGCCAAATCGCAGAGACAAAAAAGCCGGGTTCGCGGCCCGGCTCTCTGCAATACAAAACTCTGTAGGGGAATTATGCATATGCAGACCCAAAGTGTACAGGCCCTCAACCGGCCCGCGCCACAAAATGCGAACCACGATTTCGTGGCGCGCAGCATGTCACTCACCCTTGGAGGGGTGAAGATCAAGCAGGATATTGAGGGCCGTTACTGCCTCAATGACCTTCACAAGGCAGCCGTGGCCGATGGAGCGAACAAGCGCACCAAAGAACCAGGCAAGTTCATGGCCACGGAATCCTTCGCCGAAATGGTGGCTGAGTTAACTACCCAAAATCCGGGTAGTTTGCCGGTCGTGACTATTGAGGGTCGCAATGGCGGCACCTATGTCGTCAAGGAGCTTATCTACGCCTACGCCATGTGGGTGAATGCCAAGTTCCACCTGCACGTAATCCGTACCTTCGATGCCGTAGTTGTCGGGCACATCCAGTTGGTGGAAGGGCGTCAGGCCCGTGAGCGAGCGCGCCTTGAGGCTCCGGCTCTGACCGAGGCCATCAAGCACGGTCGCCTGTCTGTCGGCAAGGACGTTAAACACTACCACTTCAGCAACGAGTTCGACCTGATCAACCGCATCGCGCTGGGCATGCCGTCGAAGGCATACCGGGCGGCGCACTGCATCAGCCCAACTGACTCGATCCGTGACCACCTTACTCCGTGCGAAATCCGCTGCATCGAGCACCTTCAGCGCGTGAATGCCTCCCTGATTGACGTGGGCATGGACTTCGAGTCGCGCAAGAAGAAGCTGAGCCAGATCTACATCCAGCGTCACAGTCGTGCACTGCTGTCCGAAATCAAGCGCCTGGAGTTCTGAGCATGCCCACCATGACCTATCAGCAACTGGTAGAGCGGGCGGCCATGACGGCCCTTGATCTGCATAAGGCTTCGACCGCAACCAAGGCCCTCAAGGCTGAGCTGCGCTCGATGTACGACACCTACTTCCAGGCACATGGCCGGCCGGAGGGGAAATTCGATCCAGATAACGACGCCTTCCTGCCGGTGATGATGTTCACCAACTCCCAATACGACCGCGTCCAGGCGGCGAAGAAGGCCGAGTACAACGCAAGGCGCCGCCATGAGCGGGCTATAGCGTCCCTCGCCGCTGCATGTGAATGCGCCGGGGACGGCCTGCACACCCACGACAAGGCCGTGCGGGGTGCAGCATGAGCCCTGAATTCCACACCGAATCGCACCGGATTGCGCGTAAGCGTCACACCTGCACGGAGTGCCGTGGCTACATCGAGCCAGGCGACCGCTACGAGTACGTTTCAGGCCTCTGGGAAGGCGACGTGTCGACCTACAAGACCTGCGTCCACTGCGAAGCTGCTCGTGATTTCTACGTCAACGATCTCAATTCGACCGATTTCCGGGAGAGTGAGTGGGGCGCCTTCTGCTACGGCGATGTCTGCTGCGATCTGCAAGAGGCTGCGAACGACATGCCATCAGGTTCCGGTCTGAAGTGTAGGGCTTACCGGCATGTCGTGGGCATGCGCCGGCGTGGCAACGCTGCACGCGAGGAACGGAATGCCGCGCTCATGCTCGTCTGCCAGCAGCGGGATGCTGCCCCCTTGGAGCGTGCCCAGTGAGCGTCCAATCCATGTCCTGGGCCTTGGAGCAGCGCGACATCGTGGACGCCACTGCGCGCTACGTGCTGCTGGTCCTGGCCAACTATGCCGACAAGAACGGGCGAGGAGCTTTTCCGTCCTCCGCCAGCATCAGCGATGACACCGGCCTATCCATCCGCACGGTGAAGTACAAGCTCGACCACCTGCTGGAGATCGGGGTGATTCGCCTTGGGAATCAGGCCATTGCCGGTGCCTACATCGACCGTCACGACCGCCGCCCAACCGTCTATGACCTGTGCGTAGAACGGGGTGCAACAGCTGCACCCGGTTCTGAACGGGGTGCAAATTACGACACAACGGGGTGCAGCTCACGACAGAACGGGGTGCAAACCACGACAGAACGGGGTGCAGGAGCTGCACCCAATCCATCAATTAACCATCAATTAACCATCAAAGAACCGAAGGCCTCTGTCGCTGACGCTCCAGCTGGCGCGAAGAAGGCTCCGAAGTTCGACCCATTGACCTGCAAACCGGCCAACGTTAGCGACTCAATTTGGGCCGACTGGTGCCAGCACCGCAAGGAGATCGGCAAGCGCCTGACCAAGACCACCTGTGACCGCCAAGCCAAGACCCTGGCTGGCCATCACGCACCCGACGCCGTGATCAACCAGTCCATCAGCAATGGCTGGACCGGCCTGTTCCCGGAGAAGGTGCTGCCGGGGGCTCAGCAGGGCCAGCGCCGCAACGGTCCCGACTTCAACGACACCAGCTGGGCTGATGACCTGGGGGCCTTATGACCGCACAACCGAAACTGCGCAGCGTGACGCAGATCATGGCCACGGCCAGCAACCTGCCAGCCGAGGCGCACACCCCGGCCAAGCAGCTGGACCCAAGCACCACCGAAGTGGTCAACGCCCTGTTCAAGGAGCTGCAGGCCATCTTCCCAGCGTGGAAGCAGGCCTGGCCAGACGATGACGCGCTGAAGGCCGCCAAGCGCAGCTGGATCAAGTCCTTCGTCGCCGCGGGCATCAACACGCTCGAGCAGATCCGCTTCGGCATCCAGAAGTGCCGGGTGCTGGGTACCGATTTCGCCCCGAGCAGCGGCAAGTTCATAAAGCTGTGCCAGCCGAACCCGGAAGAGATGGGCATCCCGCCACTTGCGCGGGCCCTGGCAGAAGCGCTGGAGAACTTCCACCCCAGCAGGGCAGGTGCACGCCACTGGACGCACGCAGCGGTGCGCCACGCGGCCCTGCAGTGCGAGGCGCAGAACCTGGGGTCGATGGAGGTGGAGCGAGCCGAGAAGGTGTTCGCCCGGGCCTACGACATCACCATCCGCATGCTGGTGGCTGGCGAGCCCCTGGGCGACATCGCCACCGGCATCGGCCACGACAGCCAGAAGAGCCTGATCGAGCTAGCCGACGAGTATGCAAGCCAGCGCCAGGCCCGCCTGCTGGACCTTCAGCAGATCCCGTCGAGCGCCGCCGCGTGCCGTGCACACCTGCTGGCCAAGTTGAACATCAAGCGCGCCGGGCAGCCGGCCGGGGAGGGGGTGTGAGTCCGGCCAAGAAAGAAAGCCTCATGCAGGGCCAGACCGGCGTGGCCAAGAAGGTCTACGAGTGCGTGCCGATGAATGAGCCGTGGACCTCTGCCCAGGTCATGACCGCCATGCGCAACCTGACCGGCAGCACCCCGGATAACCGGATCGTCTCGGGCTGCCTGATCAGCCTAGTGGATTCGGGCCTCATCAAGAAATCGGGGCGCGACCAGTTCCAGCGCATCCCCGTAGACATCAAGCAGAAGACTCAGGAGCCAGTGATGGCCAAAGCACAGCCGAAACTTGAAGTAGTTGCCGATCAGAAAGCCCCGGGCACTCCGCTGGAGATGCTGAGCGAGCTGGCTGGGGAAATCGCTGGCATGGCCAGCAACCTGAAGCGCCTGGCGTCCCGGGTGGAGGATGTTGCCTTGGCCATCGAGCAGGAGCGCGAGTCCAGTGCGAAGTCGATGGAGAAGTACCGCCAGCTCAAGACTCTGCTGCAGAGCCTGCAAGGGGAGGAGGCGTGATGGACACCAACAAGATGCGCGAGCAGTTCGAGGCCGCATACACGGCCTACTGCGAGAAGTTTGGGTGGAAGACGTACACGGCCTTCCACATGCTCAGCGAGGTTTATGTCAAGGAGTCCACCGAGCTTGCTTGGCAGATGTGGCAGGCCAGCCGTGAGGCTGTATTGGTTGAGCTCCAGGCAGAGATCGATGATTACGTTCGGGAGCGTCGCGAAGCCATCGAGGCCCAAGGCCTGAAGGTGGCGCCATGATCTTCACCCTAGAGATCGACGGAAATCTCAAGAAGTGCTTGGTGCGTGAGCCCTATTGCTCGCAGCTGAGCCAGTGGAATGCGATGCGAGCGCTGCAGAAGCCAGGTAGCGAAGGCTTCGATTTCGCCAAGGATGCGCTCCGACAAGTTGCGCGCGAGTGTGTTGAGGCCGGTGCCTACGAGGTGCGCGAATGACCGACTTCGTAATGCACAGCATGGCAGACGCCAATCGTCTCTTCGGCATCCTGCAGGCCCAGGACTTCACCCGGCCCAAGAAGATCGTGATCAAGGATCAAGACCGCAGCGGTGAGCAGAACAAGAAACTGCACGCCTGCCTGTCCGATATCGCCAAGCAGGTCGAGCACGCCGGCAAGAAGTGGGACGTCCTGATCTGGAAGCGCCTCCTGACGGCCGCCTGGCTGCGTGAGAGCGGCGAACAGCCTCAACTGATACCAGCGGTCGACGGCAACGGCTTCGACGTCGTTTACGAACGCACAAGCCAGCTGAGCGTGAAGCAGTGCGCGAGCCTGCTGGAGTGGATTCAGGCGTTTGGGGCTGAGCACCAGGTTCGCTGGAGCCAGAAGGATCTATGGGAGGGGCGGGACTGATGCGTGTTGTATCCAAGAAAGTGCGCGAGAGCGCCCGTGGCCAGGACTGCACAGTCCGCATCCCCGGCACCTGCAATTTCAACCCGGAGACTACCGTGCTAGCCCACCTGCCATGCGGGCAGAAGGGCATGGGTATGAAGGGCTTCGACACCGTGGCGGTCTACGCCTGCAGCGCCTGTCACGACGTGCTCGATGGTCGGGGGAAGGGCGAGGTGGACTGGTCCGACATGCCTCGGGCAATCGCTGAGACTCATGAGGCCCTGATTCGGGCCGGCATTCTGACCGTGAAGGGGGCCGCATGACGGAGCTGACACTACCGTGGCCGCCGGCCGTATGCAGCCCGAACGCCCGTGTGCACTGGACTAGGAAGAGCAAGGCGGCCAAGTCGTACCGGGCAGAATGCCACCTGCTGGCGAAGCAGGCCGGCATCAAGGCGCCCAAGGGAGAATCGCTGCTCATCCTCGAGTTCGTTCCGCCAGATCGCCGCCGCCGTGACGACGACAACCTTCTGGCGATGTTCAAGGCGGGCCGTGACGGCCTGGCAGATGCCCTGGGCATCGACGACAACCTGTTCGCCACCCAGATCAGGGTGAGCAAGGAAACTATCAAGGGCGGCGCTGTGCGCGTCCGCATCCAGGCACAGGAGCAGGCAGCATGACACCAGCATGGGGATTCCTGATTTTGGCCACCCTCATGGTGGTGGGTGGTGTGGCGCTGTCGTGGGCTGGGGCAGTGCGCCGCAAGCGAAGCTACGAAGAATTCATCGTGAGAAAGGCCAAGCGGGCAGGGGGTGGGCAATGAACTATCAGAACGTGGTATCGGCAGTGGTTCGCGCCCTGGCGGCTGAGACGATCAACAGCGCGGGCGGATGCAATGTGGAGCCGCGGGTGCAGACCAGCAAGCTCAAGGGCGAGATCTCAGGAAAGGATGCCGCCCTCCTGGCTGATTCCATCGTGCACAAGCTGCTGCACGCCCAGCTCAGCCCGCGACACTGGAACGCCTTGGTGGCCAAGTACAGCACCCACCGTGGGCGCAAGATCGATTCCATCGGTCGCCTGGTGGCTGTGGTGCCTACCCCGGCGCCGAAGCGGTTCACTCAGCAGGCCGTGCTGGTCTGGGGCGTGCCGGAGCAGAAGAAGGGGGTACAGCGTGTTGCGACCCATGCCAAGCCGGTCAAGCCACAGGAATGCGCCCAGGACTGCGGCTGCAAGGAGGGCTGCAAGCTGGAGTGGCGCAATCGGGCGGCTCGGCAGGCAGTGGATCGAGCCAATAGCCACGCCAGGGCTGTAGCTGAGCAGCGATCTGGCGAAATGATCGTGCTCGCCGAATCGAACTATGACATGACCAACTGGGATTCCCAGGGCCTGACCGAGCGCACCTACCAGCGCTGGAACAAGGCCATCAAGGATTCCCTTGAGTCGATGGTCAACGAAGCACTTGTGGAGGCGCAGCACATGCTTGAGGCGGTTGGAGTGCTTTCCGGCGAGGCTGCATGAAAAGGCCCTCAAAAGGGCTTGCAACATCATGTCGCCATGTCGTAAATTTGCTCCATCCTGTCATTCCTGCGCGTGTTGAGGAGTGACCACAAAAAGCCCGGCCATTGAGCTGGGCTTTTTTGTGCGCGCCAACCTGGCATTGCAGCCGCATAAATCAGGTGCGCTACCTATAACCGGACTATTCTTCAGCTACAGGTTCCATGTTAGGAACCCTAACGGCTCTCTACGGTCACTCTCCGAGTCGTAGGGGGTTGCGATCAGGCTTTTAGTGGTCGCCCAGCAGACGTGCGAGGAGTAAGGGTTCTTTTTGTTGATGCTCGTTGTTAGCGTCTTTTCACTCTTGGCCTGGCAGGATCGCTGGGCCTTTTCGTTCTTGGAGATCAGCATGAAGAGCGAGTACCGCTGCCTCGTTGAGGCGATCATCTGCTGCGAGCAAAAACTGAGAGAGGCCAAATCCCTTCAGCGCGATGCTCAGGAAAAACTGACCCAGGCGGATGGCTTCGTTTTCTATCAAGAGGCCAGTCTCCGTGAAAGCGAACAGAGACTGGCAGAGCTTGAGTCGAGGATGTGTGCGGGTGAAACTCCCTCACTTCAGGTTGAGCTCAAGGAAATCAATGCTTCTCTGAAGCTCCTATGTCGTGAAGTGATGCGACCAGAAGCCTAGAGGCCAAAGCGTTCGATATTTGTTTTTGCCATGGCTCCATCCGTCGTCACGCTGTAGGGGCATCGACGATAGCATGGGGCCATATTTTTCTTATCTCTGCACTTGCCTGCCCGGTCCCTAAATAGGGACTCACCTGACCTTTTCTTCTTGCCGCCCCTCAGGGGATATCGAGTATGTCCAACATGCCAGACAAACCAGACACCTGGGCGATTGCTCTTGCGTGGTTGAGCCAGCATTCGCCCCTCCTGTACGCGGCAGGCCTTTCCTGCGCCATGGCTGTCCTGCGAATCACCTACGGAGGTGGCACCCGTCGCCAGATGCTGGTCGAGGGTGCGATCTGCGGCGGCCTGACCCTGACGATCATCAGCGGCCTGGAGTTCTTCGGCCTGCCGCAGAGCATGTCCACGTTCGTAGGTGGATGGGTCGGCTTCCTCGGTGTCGAGAAGGTGCGCAACATTGCCGACCGCGTCACTGACTTCAAACTGCCGGCCCGCAAGGCTGATTGATCCGCGCCACAAATTCGACATGCGCCGTTTCGTGGCGCGAGGACAGGCAAATGGCATCGGTCACCGTGCGCATCGCTTGCCGCCATAAGTGGTGGCTCAAGTACTACCTGGCCGGCGTCCTCGTCATGGCCAGGCTGACTGGCCGAGAACCATGCCCTGAGCGCTTCAGCTACTGGGTGGGGCGCGGCATCAAGATCGAGGTTCAACCTGAATGACCACCATCGCCTACAAGGACGGCGTGATCGCCTACGACTCGCAGATCACCCGGGGGGATGTAATCACCTACGACGACTATGAGAAGTGCATCGAGCAGGGCGGCGTAAAGTTCTTCTGCTCGGGCGCCGTGCCCGACTTCCAGCGCCTGGTTGATGCGTACTTCGGCGCCAAGCCGGATGGAAACATCGACGCAACGGCGCTCGTCCTTGATGGCGAAAGCCTGATGATGGTCGCCGTTGATGACGCCACGGGGCTTTGGAAGTCACCAGTCTTGCTTGATCGACCGTATGCCATCGGAAGCGGAACGCCATACGCATTCGCTGCGATGGACATGGGCGCATCTGCCGAGAAGGCCGTCGAGATGGCTGCAAGGCGCGATACCAGCACTGGCGGCAGGGTTCGGACAGTTAGAGTCGACCGCGACCAATAAGGATTCACCATGAGCACCAAGCAACCCGACTGGGAGGCGATTTACGACAACTGCGCGAAAGCTGGCATTCCTGGTGTTGTCTATCACCATCTCAACAGAGGAGGCGAGGCTTTCTTGTCCGGTGTCTTTCGTGGGCTTCTCGCTGCAGCTGATGCGCACTTGAAGATCTTCGACGGTCAGGTGCCCGAGATCATCGAGGCCATTCCCGAGTTCAGTGTTCCGCGCGGTCGAGTTGACTATCTGCTGATCCACGTTGACGGGTCCATCACGGTTTGCGAACTCAAGGATGGATCGAAGGGAAAGCAGCATGTTCTTTCCGGGCTCGGACAGTGCATTGCCTATGCAGTGCAGGTGGGCATGGCTCGGGCCGGAATTCCCATCATTCGCAAGGCTCTTGTGTTCTCCTCATGGGGGAGGGCGGACGAGGAGCTTCTAGTTATCGACGCGTGTCGATCCGCTGGCGTTATCGCGGTGCCTATGGGCTCTGAGGAGGCGCACCGAGATTCGGCCATGCGCTTCATCGAAGGGTACATCGGCAATGGCATCGAGAAAGTCCATTGACTGGGAGTCTGTAGAGTCCTCGTATCGTGCTGGGTCGCCATCCATTCGGGCGCTGGCCGACGCTCACGGCCTTACAGAGGGAGCTATACGCAAGCGCGCAGCGAAGGAAGGCTGGGCTCGCGACCTGACTGAAAAGGTCAGGATCGCCACCAAGGAGAAGCTGGTACGCACGAAAGTACGCAGCGAAAGTACGCAGCGCACTGACGCGGAAATTGTCGAGGATGAGTCTGAGCAGCGTGCTGGTCTTGTTCTCGCTCACCGAACTGGCCTGGCCAACTGGCGGGCGATTGCTGACAAGCTGTCTGTGGCTCTGGCAGAGATTGATGTCAACGAAGAGAACCTGGGCGACTTCTCGCGTGCACTGAACGCCGGCGTTGATGCCCAGCTCAAGGTGATCAAGGGCGAACGCCAGGCCTATAACCTCGACGCCGAGGAGGGTGACAAGACGGTCGATACCCTGGCCAGCCTGATGGATGAACTATCGAAGGATGCCTGACCATGAAGCCCGAGCACCTGAAACTGCTTCGGGATCGGTTCTGGCGGCTGAATAACCTGTACTTCATCACGGACAAGCAGGGAAAGAAGGTCCGCTTCCGCATGACGCAGGAGCAGGTCGATTACTTCCAGGGGATGCACACCCGGAACATCATCCTCAAGGCCCGGCAGTTGGGGTTCACGACCTTGGTCTGCATCGTCCAGCTGGATGCCGCGCTGTTCGAGGCGGCCAAGTGCGCTTTGATCGCCCACACCCTGAACGACGCCAAGCGCCTGTTTCGGGAAAAGGTGAAGTACGCCTATGACAACCTGCCCAAGGAGATCAAGGCGGCCAACCCGGCGCGCAACGATGCAGCCGGCGAGCTGGTGTTCAGCAAGGGCGGGTCGCTGTACGTGTCCACGTCTTTCCGGGGCGGTACGCTGCGCTACCTGCACGTTTCCGAGTTCGGGAAGATCTGCGCCAAGTTCCCGCACAAGGCTCGGGAGATCGTCACCGGTGCATTCGAGGCTGTGGCCGCTGAGTGCTTCGTCACCATCGAGTCAACGGCTGAGGGCCGGGCCGGTTACTTCTTCGACTACAGCCAGTCTGCCGAGAAGCAGCAGCTGTCTGGTGTGCCCCTGGGCCTGCTCGATTGGAAGTTCTTCTTCTTCAGCTGGTGGCGTAACCCGCTGTACTGGCTGGATCCGACCGACGTCCTGATCCCGGACCGCTTGACCAAGTACTTTGACGACCTGGTCGAAAAATACGGAATCGCCACCAATCCAGGCCAGCGCGCCTGGTACGCCGCCAAGGAAAAGACCCTCGGCGACGACATGAAGCGTGAATACCCGTCGATCCCTGCCGAGGCATTCCAGCAGACGATCGAGGGCGCCTACTACGCCAAACAGTTCACCAAGCTCTACGCCGCCCAGCGCATAGGCAAGCTGCCCGACAACAGCCACCTGCCGGTGCACACCTTCTGGGATATCGGCGTGGGCGACTCTACCGCCATCTGGTTCGTCCGGATCGTGGGCGAGGAATTCCACGTCATCGACTTCTACCAGAACAGCGGCGAAGGCCTGCGGCACTACATGAAGGTGCTGAAGGATCGCGGCTATGCCTACGGCGAGCACTGGGGCCCTCACGATATCGATAACCGCGAATTTGGTAGCGACGGCAAGACCAGGCGCGAACTCGCCCGCGAGGGCTATGAGATCGACGGTGAGAAGTATCGAATGATCTTTCAGGTCGTCCCGAAGCTCGGCGTAGACGAAGGCATCGAGCAGGCGCGCGAGATCCTGCCCAACTGCGCTTTCGACGAGGCCAAGTGCAGTGAGGGCATCACCGCCCTGGAGAGCTATCGCAAGGAATGGGACGACAAGCGCGGGTGCTGGAAGGACAAGCCGCTCCACGACTGGTCCTCGCACCCGGCTGACGGGTTCCGCTATTTCGCCGTTGCCATGGCGCGACGTAAACGCACAGGCGGTGTCCGCCGCATCGGAGGTTTGGCGTAATGCCTGTTCAATCCACCAATCCAGACTACGACGCTCACATTGAAGAGTGGCGGATGATGGACGACGCCCTGGAGGGTGAGGGCGCCATCAAGCGCAGTCCGCGGAACCTACCCAAGCCGAGTGGCATGGTCGAGGCCGAGAAGCTTGATGGCGCCGGCAATGCCTACCTGTACCAGAACTACACCGCCCGGGCCCAGTACGAACACTGGGTGCGGGATTCGCTGCGCTCGATGATGGGCCTGGTCTCGCGGTTGATTCCCGAGGTGAAGCTGCCTGCGGGCCTGAAGGGCCTGGAGGACAATGCCACGGCTGATGGCTTTGGCCTGACCCAGCTTTTCCTGCGGATCGTGCGCCAGGCAATTTCCCATGGCCGGGTGCCGCTGGTGGTCAACATTGACGACGCAGGCCAGCCGTACTTCGCCACCTATGCAGTGCGCAACGCCATCAACTGGGATACTGCCGACCAAGGCGGCCGGCAGGACCTGGTGCTATCTGTCTTCCGCGAGTTCAGGCGCAAGGAGCAAGACCGCTACAGCCACGAATGCGAGACGGTCTACCGTGAGTTCTACATGGACGGCGCGGTCTGCCGCACAGGCGTGCGCAACGAGGCTGGCGAGCTGATCGAGGACGACCGTCCGCTGGGTACCGTCGACGGCAGCAACAACCTGGTGCGCGGCCTGGACTACATCCCGGTCATCTACTGCGGCTCCACCGACAACTCGCCGGACGTGGACGAGATCCCGCTGCTGACCATGGCCCGGGCCGCGCTGAAGTCCTACCAGCTCAGTGCCGACTACTTCACCTCGCTGCATCAGACCAGCCACCCGCAGCCGTGGGTGTCGGGCCTGGACGAGAGTGTAGAGCTAAGCGTGACCGGACCGTCGGCGGCCTGGGATCTCGGGCCGAAAGGCCAGTGTGGATACCTGGAGTTCCAGGGCGCCGGCATCGAAGCCGTCCGCACAGCGATGGAAGACCAGAAGAACGCGGCCCTTGAGGCCGGCGCCAAGGTCATGGACGTCTCCGGCACGGAGTCGGGCGAGGCCCGCAAGACCCGTCAGAACGACCAGCACGCCACGCTGCACAGCATCGTCATCACGGCGGCAGCGGCCATTGAGCAGGCCCTGCGGTACGCGGCGGAATGGACTGGCTATAACCCAGACGAGGTCGTCTTCACGGTCAAGCCTGAGTTCGTGACCCCAGAGGTCGATGCCCAGGTCTTGGCAGAGCTACAGAAAAGCGTCATGGCCGGCACGATCAGCGCCGAAACCTATTGGCAGTACCTCACCACCGGCAAGCTTCCCGAGCACCCCTACGACGAAGAGGCCGAGCTGATCGGCGACGATCACGGCGCGGGCGGTGTCAACTTGGATACAGACGATGGCGACGAAACCGGAGCAGACGGCGGACGAGAAGCTACTGGAGCAGGTAAGCCGCCACTCGGTATTGCTTGAGCGGCTCAAGGCCGGCGAGGTCAGGAAGTTTGAGACCTACCTGCGCCGGGCTGATACCCATGTCCGTGACCAGCTCACCCGCAAGGAACTGACTACATACGGCCGGAGCCGGCTTGAGGAGTTCCTGGGGCGGGTAGGGGGCAAGCTGCTGGAGATCTACAAGGCCTTCAGTGACCGAATGCAGTCCGACCTGGTGGATATCGCGCAGTACGAGGCAGCGTTCGAAGGCCGTAGCCTGGCCAAGGCGCTGCTGATCGATGCGGCCATGCCGGCAGATTCGCTGCTCAGGGCGGCGATCAACATGCAGCCTCTGCAGGTGGCCGGTGTCGATGGCGGCAAGCTGCTGAAGTCCTTCCTGACCGGATGGACGCGCACCGAGTCGGACAGGGTAACCAACGCCATCCGGATGGGTGTCGTGCAGGGCCAGACCAATGCCGAGATTACCCAGGCCATACGCGGTACCGCCGCGCAGAACTTCACGGACGGCGTGCTGGCAGTCACGAATCGGAGCGCCAGGGCAGTGGTCCAGACCGCAGTCCAACATGTGGCCACCACGGCGCGCATGGAAACACTCAAGGCCAATGCCGAAGTGGTGCCGGGCTATCGGATCGTCGCCACGCTTGACCGGAAAACCAGTCCGCAGTGCCGGAGCCTGGATGGCCGCGAGTACGAGATGGGCAAGGGCCCTCTGCCCCCGTTCCACATCCACTGCCGAACCACCATCACGCCGATCACCAAGTTATCGGCGCTGTTTGGTCAGGGTGCTACGAGAGCTTCCGTTGGCGCAGATGGCGGCGCCCAGGTCTCAGCAAGCCTGAGCTACTACCAATGGCTTAAAACGCAGCCAGCGGCCTTCCAGGACGCCGCGCTGGGGCCGGTGCGCGGCAAGCTGTTCCGCGATGGCGGGCTGACGGCCGAGCGCTTCGCCGCGCTGCAGCTGGACAAGAACTTCAAGCCGCTGACGCTGGACCAGCTCGAAGAGCTGGAGCCGCTGGCGTTCGAGCGGGCAGGGATCAACTGATCCGCGCCACGAAACTTCGGGCCACCCTTTTGTGGCGCGTATTCCAGGCCTCGCTATCGCGGGGCTTTTTCTTGCCCGCCAGGCGGGCCAACCAATCCCAAGGGGATAGCCACATGCCTTTTGACTTCGATCCGGCCGCCCACGGCCTCACCCTGGACGAGACCCAAGCCGCAGCCCTCAAAGAGGCGCTGGGCGGCAAGGTGCAGGAATACGTGGACAAGGAGGTTTCTGGCCTCAAGTCCAAGAACACCGAGCTGCTGGGCTCCAACAAGACAATCAAGACTGAGCTGGACAAGCTGAAAGGCCAGTTCGACGGCCTGGACCTCGAGGCAGTCAAAGGCCTGCTGGCCAAGGCCGGCCAGGACGAAGAGACCAAGCTGATCGCCGAGGGCAAGCTGGACGAAGTCATCAGCCGCCGCACCGAGCGCCTGCGCACCGACCTAGACAAGCAGGTCAAGGCCGCTAACGAGCGTGCGGACAAGGCCGAAGCCTTCGCTGCCAAGTACAGCGACAAGGTGCTGGCCGATTCCATCCGCGCTGCCGCCATCAAGGCCGGCGCACTGCCCGAGGCTGCCGAGGACATCATCCTCCGCGCCCGAGGCACCTTCAAACTGAGCGAAGACGGCGAGCCTGTCGCCACTGACCGTGCCGGCGAAGTCGTGTACGGGAAGGACGGCAAGACCCCGCTGTCTCCCCTCGAATGGGCGGAATCGCTGCGCGAGACCGCTACCCACCTGTGGCCAAGGGCTCAGGGTGCCGGGCAGACCGGCGACAACGGTGGCAAGGCCACGAAGAAATGGGGCGAGTACACCGAGACCGAGCGCGCCGCGATGGCTCGTGACAACCCCGACGCTTTCAAAAAACTCCAAGCCACCCGAGGAACCTAACCCATGGCTTCTACCCAACTGTCGGACATCTTCGTTGCCGACTACTACGGCACTCTGGAGCCGGTAAATTCCCCAGAAAAGACCGCCGTCTATGAGTCGGGCATCATCACTCGTTCCGCGACCCTGGACGGCATCGCCAAGAACGGCCAAGGCACTTCCGAGATCAGCTACTGGCAGGATCTCGACGCCGATGAGGCGCCGAACATCTCCAACGATGACCCAGATGACCTGGGTGAGGTTGGCAAGGCAGAGCAGGGCAGCATGCGTGCCCGGACCCTGTATCTCAACAAGGGCTACGGCGTTTCCGACCTGACCGCGGAGCTGGCTAACTCCGAGCCGATGCAGCACATCCGCAACCGCTTTGGCACTTACTGGACCCGCCAGTGGCAGCGTTACCTGATGGGGGCGGCCCGCGGCGTTATTGCGTCCAACATCGCCAACAACGGCGGCGACATGGTGAAAGATGCGGGCGCATCGATCAGCGCAAACGCCTTCCAAGATGCTGCCTTCACCGCTGGTGACGCCGCCGACATGTTCGCTGCGATTGGCGTGCACTCGGTCGTGATGAACCAGATGGTGAAGCAGGACATGATCGAGTACCTGCGCGACTCGCAGGGCAAGATCATCCTGGCCACCTACCTGGGCAAGCCGGTGTTCATGGATGACGGCCTGATCTACGCGCCAGGCCAGTACCTGTCGCTGTTCTTCGGCCAGGGCGCATTCGGCTACGGCGAGGGTAGCCCGCACATGCCGGTCGAGATGCAGCGCAAGCCGGACGGCGGTAACGGCGGCGGCGCAGAAGTCCTTTGGGAGCGGAAGACCTACATCCTGCAACCGGCCGGCTTCAGCTGGAAAGGCAGCAACAGCCAGAACCTCAGCCCGACTGCCACCCAGTACGCCAGCGCCGCGAACTGGGAGCGTGTATTCGACCGCAAGCAGGTTCCTTTCGCCGCGGTCATCAGCGGCACCGCCACCCCGTGACCAATCGAGGCAGGGCGCCAACCTGGCGCCCTGCTCAGGAGAACCCCATGAAAGTCATCTACACCGACAACCCGGGCCGTGAGCGTGGCGTCTGCTACCGCCGCCTGGATCAGTTCTTTGGCGTGATCGATGGCGCGACCTCGGTGTCCGTGCAGGGCGATGCCCCTCACATCAGCGAGGCCTACCAGCGGCAGGGCATCAGCGTGAGCGAGATTGAGGAAGGCCTGCGCCTGGATGGCCCTACCGTCGCCCAGTGGGTGGCGGAGGGTTACAAGGCGTCGACCTATCCACCGAACGGCTACGTCTCGGTCAGCAGCCAAGCGGAGATCGACAAGGCGATCGAGGAAGAGGGTGGCGGCGGTTCCGAGACCGATCCTCACAAGATGAAGGTCCCGGAGCTCAAAGAGTGGCTGACGGCGCAGGGCATCACCTTCGATCCAGCTCTCAACAAGCCCGAGCTGCAGGCCCTCATCCCGAAGGAATAAGCCATGACCGACTTCATCACCGTCGCTGACGTCGACCAGGCGCTCGGGCAGGGCTGGGCCGGTACCGGTGATGCGGTCCTTGCTGTGGCCATGGCCAACGCCTGGCTCACGGCCAAGATCAAGCGCCCTGTGCCGACCCCGGTGCCGGATGCAATTGTGACCGCCGGCGCGCAGGTGGCCAAGCTGGCTGCGGCCGGCCAGCTCTACAAGGACACCCAACGCGAGGTGCAGAGCAAGTCGGTGTCTGCTCAGTCCGGCACCTCGACCAGCAAGACCTATGTCGCGGGCTCCGTCGATCGTTCCGCTGGCGAGAACTTCGCCCTCGACCTCATCGCTCCATGGATCCGTCGATCCGGCACCGTAATGCTCAAGAGGATCTGACCTATGGGCATGCGCGAAGAAATTCAGGCCGAGCTGGCGGAAGCGTTCGACGATCCAGACGGCCTGGCCGATGCTGTGAAGCCTGTTGCAGGGAGCCGCACGGTCAAGGGCGGATATGACCCTGAGATCGGCGGTACCGTCCCTGCCTCAACCATCCATTACACCGGGCGAGGTTTGTTCGGCAGCTACTTGGCCAAGGAAATCGACGGCTCGCGCATCCAGACCGAGGACGTGAAGCTGCTGGTGCTGCAGAACGAGCTGTTCGAAGAGCAGGCCGGTGCTGTCTCCGATGTCCCGGTGGCGCCCAAGATCGGCGATCAGGTGAGCGGCTATCGCGCGCTCAACGTATCCGAGGACCCGGCCCAAGCGACCTGGACCATCCAGCTGAGGAAGTGATATGGCTCGCGGATCACACATGGCCCAGCGGTATGGGGGGCAGCAGGGCGGCTTCGCAGAGGCTATCAGGGCATTCGCCGAGCAGGCGGAGCAAGCCCTGGACGCCGCCTTCCGCGAGATTGTGATCGAGATCGGCAGTAGCGTTATCCGCATATCGCCGGTAGGCAACCCTGAGATATGGGCGGCCAACGTGGCCCATCGGGCCAAGGCAACCAGAGCCGCCGATGACTACGACTTCAAGGTTGCCGTCCGCAACACCTTGATCAACCTCAATCAGAACAACTTCACCAAGACCGGCAAGCTTCGCAAGGGTGTGAAGTACGCGAAGCCCCTGACCAAGACCGAGCGTGTGCAGAACTTCGCTGTGAACGGGTTGGTTGCAGGCCAGGGCTACGTCGGCGGGCGGTTCCGGGGCAACTGGCAGTTCTCTATCGACTCTCCGGCGACTGAGGAGCTCGACCGCATAGACCCGTCGGGCAGCGAGGCTATTACCGCTCTCATCACCCAGGTGCAGGCGCTGACCATCGGCCAGACGGCCTACATCGTGAACAACCTGCCGTATGCCATCTCACTGGAGTACGGCCACTCCACTCAAGCGCCGCACGGAATGGTCCGGGTGACCCTGGATAACTTTCAACGCATCGTCGACGAAGCCGTCAGGAGAAACCAGCTATGAGCCACGCACGCGCCCGAAAGGCCATTGAGGACAAGCTGGCCTCTTGGGCCGCTGCGCGCCCGATCCGGGTGGCGCATATGGAAGAAGGCTTCGAGGCCCTGCCCGACGAAACCTACCTGCGCGCTTTCCTGCTGCCAGCAAGCACTTCCTGTCGTTATCTGGGAGGTGATGCCTACGAGTATCGGGGCATTTACCAGGTCAGCATCATCTGCCCGGCTGGCCAGGCCATGGGTACGGCTGAGGCCATTATCGACGAACTCTCCGGCCTGTTCCTCATTGATACCCCTCTCAGTCGCAACGGCTTCGAGGGCATGATCGTCGAGCCAGTAGAGCAGGGGCCGACCATTACCGAGCCATCGGTCTACACGATCCCAACAAGCTTCACTTACCTCGGACAAGCGGAGGCGCCATGACACGTCGAATCCCGCTTCCCAACGGTACCACGACCTGGGTTACAGGGAAGGTCGACCAAGTACAGTTCAGTCTGCCGCCAATGAGCGACTCCAGTTGGATAGAGGTAAAGAAGGTCACCACACCATCACATTCGGGTGGTGATGAGCGTTTCGCAACCTTTGTTCCGCTGGGGCAGTATGAGGATGTCAGCGTCCCGACTGGGCGTGATCCCATCGATATCGACCTGCCGGTAGAGGATGCCGAGGCCGCAGCTTACCTGGCCACGATCGACAAAGGGCGCGACACCCGCGTTGCGCTGGGGTGGCGGTTCACGCTGCCATCCGGCGTCCACATTGCCTGGGCCGGATATGCCAGCGGCGGCCTTATGCCGCAGATGGAGCGCAACAACCTGATGGTCCGCAACTATCGAATCCGCGTCATCGGATCGCCAAAACGCATCAGCTCCTGACGTTCTTCGCCGCAAGGCAACCCTGCACGCAGCCTAGGCCCCGTACAGCCAAACGATGGATGTTCGTTCATCCGTCCGCCCCGGCTGCGTTTCTTTTCAGGTCACAGCTAGGGGGCACCCGAAAGCGCCTTCCCTGGGGCGTTGCTGTGGCCGATCTATTCCCCAGGGCTCATCGCAGGGTATGAATATGAACAACGTTATCCCACTTCACTATCGAGGCCATCCCGTGCGCTTCAATGCTGACGGCTGGCTCCATGCAAGCAAGATTGCTGAGCGTTTCGGCAAGCGACTGGATCGCTGGCTGGAAAACGCTGGCACTCTCGAGTATGTCCAGGCCCTTGATGAGGTGATCTCTGGACAGGAAACCGAAATCGTAGATACCCGGAAATCCGGGTATGTAAAAACCAGCCGCGCACGGGTAGATCGTGGTGGCGGCACCTGGCTTCATCCGAAGCTAGCCGTTGCGTTTGCTCGATGGTGCGACCCGAAGTTTTCTGTTTGGTGCGACCTTCACATTGACGCACTCCTGCGCGGCGAGCTCAACGAGAAGCAGCAGTTCGACCGCGCCTGCAAGGCCTTGGGCGATGCCAAGCAGATCGCCAGCCTGAGCGGTCGAGAGCTGGCCCGCTGGCGGAACAAAAAGCCAGGCCTGGAGCACCAGGTCGAATACTGGCGCGATCAACTGCAAATGACCCTTGGCCTGGACGCCGCTTAGGCCGCCCACTGATATCACCAATCACCCGCCATGAGCGGGTTTTCTCGTTCCACAGGAGTAATCCCCATGGCTACACGCATTGCCCTGCCAAACGGCAGCACCTTCCAGATCGCCGCGACGTTCGGTGCAGCCAAGCCCATCACCACCATCACCAACGCCAACCCGGCCGTGGCCACTTCCGCCGCACACGGTCTCATCGATGGCGATTTTGTCCTGCTCGAAGCCGCTTGGGGACGCCTGGATGGTCGCGCTGTTCGCGTTGCGGATCAGGATGCCGACACCTTCACGCTCGAAAACATCAACACCACCGACACCGCCTTCTATCCGGCCGGCAGCAACACTGGCAAGTTCCAGGAAGTGTTGACGATGACAGAGATCACCAAGATTACCGGCGTCACCACCAGCGGTGGCGAGCAGCAGTTTCTGACTGTCGGTTACCTGGCTGACGACGATGACCGTCAGTACCCGACCAACCGCAACCCGATCAGCATGCAGCTGACCGTGGAAGACCAGCCCGCCGCGGCTTACGTCTCGGTTGTCGAGGGGTTCACCGACAGCAAGCAGCAGACCGTCGCGATCCTGACCCTGCCGAACAAGGACCAGATCGTCTACCCAGGCTTTGTCTCGATCACCGACACCCCGACCCTGGAGCGTAATGCGCTGATGACTCGGACCATTACCTTCTCCCTGTCTGGTCGCCCGATTCGCTACTTGGCCGCCTAAGCGCGGCCCAGCCCTCTCTCATCGCCTCAAGGAACCTGATTCATGGCCAAGATTTCCATCCTGCAGAATCCTACCTTCAAAGCTGACGTTGAAATTCCTCGCGTTGGCGACAAGCCGGTCAAGGTGCAATTCGTCTTCAACTACCTGGATCGAGACAAGCTGGCGGACTTCACCGATGCCGGCCTATCCAGCAGCAAGGAGGTCCGCGAGCTGCTGGATAAGGACCCGACTGTCCGTGAGGTCACCGCGAAAATTCTGGATCACCAGATCGAACAGCTACAGACCATCATTGCCTCCTGGGGCTTCGAAGAGGAGCTGAACGAGTCGAACCTACGCGCTCTGGTCGGGTCGGCAGCGTCTGTTCCAGAAGCGATCCTGATCGCCTATCACGGCGCATACAAGGCTGCCCGCGAGGGAAACTGAGCGAGGTAGTCCAGGCCCTCTACACTCCTCCGCCAGACGCAGAGTCACTGGCGGTCTTCGGCCTCAAGCCAGAGGACTGCCAGCAGGCCGTGGAGCTGTGGGATTGCAACGTGCAGTCCTTTGCCGTGTTCGAGGCGATGGGCACCCAGTGGCGAACCGGCATGAGCGGCGCCACGGGCCTGGACTACCAGGCGCTGCCAGTGGTCATGGGGCTGCTTGACGTTGAGCAGGACCAGCATCAGGTCATCTTTGCCGACATCCGCGTGATGGAGCAGGCGGCGCTCAGGACGATGGCGGATAGCCGGGAGGAGTAGGGCGCTAAAGCCTGGCAGGAGCCGAACCCCGTCAACTCGGGTTTTTGGCGCTGGCGGTTTGCTATCCTGCGATCCTTTCACCAAGGAGAGTCGTATGGAAACCGATGAGAAGAAGTGCCCGCTTTGCGCTGAAGTCATCAAATACGAAGCAGTAAAGTGCCGTCACTGTGGCGAAATGCTCAATGCAGGCACGCCGGCCAGCGTCAAGCCCAAGGCGTCTGGAGGTGGCACTGTCGGCAAGGTGATTATGTGGCTAATACTTGTCCCGGTTGGGCTGCTGCTTTTCATGCTTGCCCTTGGCGCAATCCTGAAAAGCACAGAAACTCCTGAGTCCATAGAGAAAGACAAGGCCAGAATTGCTATCGAACTTTGCTGGAAAGATGTCGACGACCAACTTCTCGATATATCGACCAGGCGTTTTGCGAGGACGCTTTGCCAAAAGCTAGCTGCTGAATATGAGTCGAATTATGGTCGATCATCATCCATCCGTAAGGAATGAGCGCAGATTGAAAGAAAGTTAACAGCCGCCTTCGGGCGGTTTTTTGTTTTATTTGGACCGGCACAGCGCCGGTTTTTTATTGCCCGGAGAAAGGCATGACGAACTTCGCCCAGCTTGGCATTGAGGTAAAATCCGAGTCGGCAGTGCAGGCAGCTGACGACCTGAACAAGCTGGTTGACTCCGGGAAATCGGCTGAAGATTCCGCCAGGCGAGTTGGTGCGGCTTGGGAGAAGGCAGTCTCTGGGATCGCCAGTGACACCTCGCAAGTTGTTCAAGAGCTTAAGCTTCTGAATGCTCGCCAAGACTCTACCGCGCAGCTGATGGCAAAGCTGGCGCAGTCGGTCACAGATGCTTCTAAGGCCTTCACGACTGCTTCGGTCGGCGCCCAAACAATGGCTGCCGCAGAAGCGAAAGTCGGGGAGTCAGCTGAACAGGCGAAGTCCCGTTTACTGGCTCTCGCTACCGCCGCTGTGGATTCAGCAAAGTCGCAAGAGGTGATGAGTCGCGCTTACGAGGCGACCGCAGGAAGCGCAGCTGCTGCGATGCGCGCTCAGCTTGACCAGGCTGCAGCGCAGAGCCGATCTGCTCGAGTGGCTGCCACAGCAGCAGCCGAGCAAGAGCAACTGGCAGCGGCGGAGCGCAAGGCAACGGGAGCCACTTCTGATCAGGCCAGGGAGCTTGAGAAGCTCCTGGGTGCCATTGACCCGACCATCGCGGCATTTGCTCGCTTGGAGAAACAGCAGGAGGACCTGGCCAAGTTCAGGAAGAGCGGCCTGCTTCCCGAGGATGATTTCAACGAGTACAGCGCAAAGCTCGATGCGGCTCGCAGTTCCCTTGGTGGGTTTAGCGATGGCCTGGGCAAGGCAGGGGTCAGCGCTAAGCAGACGGCTGCCGCCATGCGCATGCTGCCAGCTCAGTTCAGCGACATTTTTGTAAGCCTGCAAGGTGGCCAGGCGCCGCTTACGGTGTTCCTGCAGCAGGGCTCTCAGATCAAAGATTCGTTCGGCGGCGTTGGCGCCGCGGCGCAGGCCATGGGCGGATACCTCGTTGGCCTGGTCAACCCGCTGACAATTGCCGGCGCCGCCGTAGCTGCGCTGAGCCTTGCCTACTACCAAGGCTCCGAGGAAGCTGATGCCTATCGCCTGGCCATTCTGGAAACCGGCAATGCGGCCGGTGTGAGCGTTGACCAACTCTCCGGCATGGCTGAGCGCGTTGGCGATGTCACCGGGAAAACGTCGAGCGCAGCTGCAGCGCTGGCTCAGATTGCCAGCAGCGGCAAGATTGCTCGCGACATGTTCGAGCAGGTGGCTGTCGCCGCGATTGACTATGAAAAGGTCACCAGCAAAGCGGTATCCGAGACGGTGGCCGAGTTTGCCAGGCTGGGCGAAGACCCGGCGCGGGCGGTTGTTGATCTCAACAATAAGTACAACTTCCTGACAGCCTCGGTGTACGAGCAGGTACGCGCCGCTCAAGAGATGGGCGAGAAGGAGGCTGCTGCCGCGATTGCCCAAGAGGCTTACGCCAAGGCGCTGACTGAGCGAGCTGCCAAGGCCAAGGAAGATTTGGGATATATCGAATCTGCGTGGAACAGCATCACTGGCGCCGCAAAGCGCGCATGGGATGCAATGCTCGACATAGGCCGAGAGGATTCGCTAGAAGAGAAGATCACTGATCTTCAAGAGAATATTTCCAAGCGCGAAAAAAATGGCTTTACGATCGAGCCGTATAAAGACCAGCTAACAATACTTCAGAAGCAGCTGGATCTTAGAAATGCCAATGCTAAAGCAGAAGGAGATATGGCGCGCACTCAGCGCGAAGGGCAGGCTGCCTACGAGGCAATCCAAGCGGATGGGCTGAGTAAGCGCGACAAGATGCTAAAAGCGCTGGAAGCCAAGCAGATCGAATTTGCAAAGGCTAGGGCAGCCGGCTATGCCGTCACGGCAGAACAGGAGGAGAAAGCCCTCAAGAAGATTCGCGAAAGCCAGACCTACAAAGAGACCGATGGGGTTAGAAGTCCCGTCAATCTCTCCACCTTCAACGAAGCCGAAAACGCGCTGAAGTCCCTGGTCTCGAACTACCAGAACTCAATGCGCGTGTTGGATGCCTCGCTGAAGGCTGGTGTCATCACCCAGCAGGACTACACCCAGCAGAAGTCGGCCTTGATCGACAAGGAACGCACTGACGTAGAGGAGGGCTACAAGTCCCAAATCACGGCATTGCAGGCACTTGCTGACAAGTCCAGCACCACTGGCGCTCAGCGCATCCAGATCGACCAGCGCATTGCCGACACTCGCCAGAAGATGACCCAGTCCTTGCAGAAGCTGGATGCAGATCAGCAAGTGCTGAGTTTGCGGTCTCAGGAGCGGATGGCGAAGGAAACGGCGGCTATTGAGGCCTATGGCCAGGCGCTGGAAGACAGCCTGCAGCGCACCCAGGATTCGTTGGATCTTCAACTTGCCGGGTTTGGTCTTGGCGAGCGCTCCCGACAGCAGCTTCAGGAAATGCTCAAGATCCGCCAGGACTATGAGAAAGACCTGGAGAAGCTGGAGCGAGACCATCGCCTCAAGCGCATCAGTGACAATGAGTATGGTGGCCAGAAGAAGGAGCTGGAGAAGTGGCTTTCTGAGCGCCTCAAGCTGCAGGAGCAATACTACGCGGACGAGGATGCGCTTCGCGGCGACTGGCAGAACGGCGTCTCCCGCGCTTACAACAGCTACATCGAAGAAACCAAGGACATTGCTGGTCAGACGGAGAATCTGTTCTCCAATGCGCTTGGCGGCATCGAGGACGCGTTTGTCAACCTGGCCACGGAAGGCAAGCTGTCTTTCAAGGACCTGACTGACTCGATCATTGCCGACCTGGCCAGGATGGCAACCAAGGCTTACATCACTGTGCCGCTGCTCGGTGCGCTGGGGCTTGGAGGTTCTACGCCGGGTGGTGGCGGATCGATCCTGGGTGGAGGTGGAGATGGCAGCGGTGGCCTGGGCCTGTTTGATATGGCTTCCAAGGCCTACGGCGTGGCCACCTCTGGCTTTGGCAGTGCTGTCTCTGCTGGCTGGAGTGCTGGTGAAGGCTTCCTGGGCGGCATGCAGAGCGCGATCAGCGGTGGTTACAACTACATCAGCAATGGCCTGAGCGGTCTTTTCTCAGGCGCAGGGACCGTTCAAGGTGGCGCCGGAGTCATGCTCGACGGTGCTGGAAACATCGTGAATATGAACCCCGGCACAAGCGCCCTGGGCGGCGCGATGGCAGGTATTGGCGGGGCGCTCTACGGCTATGGCCAGTCAGGCCTAAAGGGTGCCGCTACCGGGGCGGCAGGTGGCGTCGGTGGTTACTACGCGGGGGCTGCAATTGGTTCGCTTGCCGGGCCGATCGGCACCGTCATCGGCGGAATTGTGGGATCGGCGCTGGGCGGCATGCTTGGCGGCTCGCTGTTCGGCGGCGACTGGGTCACCAAGGACACCGGCCTTTCGCTGGCAGTTGAAGATGGCGACTTCCTCGGTAAGCGGTACGAGTACCAGAAGAAAAAGGGCGGGCTGTTCAGCTCGAACAAGAAGCGCACTCGCTACTCGGCGCTTGACCCGGAAACCCAGGCCGCCCTGGACGCGACCTATGACGCCACCGAGGGCTCGGTCCTCGATCTGTTCGACCGTCTCAATGTCGAGCTGAATGATGGCGTGCTCGATGGTTTGAATATCGGCGCGCAGAAGATCAGCACGAAGGACAAAACGGCTGAGGAGATCCAGGCCGAAATCGCCAAGTGGTTCGGTGGCGTGGCCGACTCGATGGTTTCTGCTGTGGATGCTGCTACAGCAGCTGGCCTTGGCGGTTACAACTTCGAAGGCCTCACCGCGTTCGTGCAGAACCTGGAGGGCGTCAACGAGGTTGTACGCTACTTGAACGTCGGCATGTACGACATGTCCGTGGCGGGCGGCAAGCTGGCTGAGCAGCTGACGGCGATTGCGGGCGGGCTGGATGTGTTGCAGAGCAATGCTGCGACCTATTACGGCGCGTTCATCAGCGAGTCGGAGCGCATGGACGATACGCTCGATGCCGTCACCCGGGCGTTTGTTGCAGCGAACCAGACGCTGCCAGAAACCCGTACCGGCTTCCGCGACATGGTCGAGTCGATCGATACGACCACCCAGGCGGGCATGGGAATGTTCGCCACGCTGATGGCGCTGTCGGGCCAGGCCGCCACGTACTACGACATCCTGGAGCAGCGGGCGAATGCCGCCGCTGTAGCAGCTGCGCAGAGCGCGAACGACAGTGTGAATGCCGCCTTCGCAGCCATACAGCGCGCTGTGGCTGCTCAGCAGAAGGCGATCAGCAAGTCGCTGGCGGACGCCAACAGCCGCATCAGCGACCTGACTGGTATCAGCAACGCCCTGGGCAGTGCACTGAAGCAGTTGCGCGGTACCGGTGACGATGCCGTGCGCATGCTCCGCAGCCAGGCCCAGGCCACGCTGCAGTCGGCGCTGGCGATCGCCAAGGCAGGCGGCAGCTTGTCCGGGTTTGCCGGCCTGACGGACGCCCTGGACGTGCTGGGCTCCAACAATACCGACCTGTACGGGTCGCTGGAGGAGTTCAACCGGGACCAGGGCCGCACTGCGAACGCCGTCGCGGAGCTGAACAAGCTGAACGGCAAGCAGCTGTCTGCCGCTGAGAAAAGCGCTCTGGCAATGCAAGCCCAGCTGGATGCACTGGACGCCCAGCTCGAGTTCGCTCAGGCCCAGGTGGATGCGCTCAACGGTATCGACAACTCGGTGAAGTCGGTTGCCGAAGCGGTCAAGGCAATGAACGCTTCCGTCGTTGCCGCCTTGGCAGTGCAAGCTAAAGGTGCTGCCCAGGCGAACACGCCTCAGAACAACCGCACGATCATCGATACCATCTACCAGTCGGTACTTGGCCGTGGCACGGAGGGTGACGAGGCGGGGGCGGCGTTCTGGGCCAATGC